>NZ_JBEZKW010000001.1:193609-265262 GCF_040651795.1 Streptomyces sp. NPDC048361 | reverse complement strand
GGACACCGAAGGACGTCGAACTAGCCGCATAACCCCAGCAACCCTGAACCACCCCAAACCCGCCAGGGGTGCCTTGACGAAAGACATAGAGGCACTCCCCCGCCCGGCGGAGCCACATCCCCACCCGGCACGACGCGGAAGGCGAGCCCCCCACGGGAGCGTGAGGGCATGCCCCTCATCCACGAACCTCTCACCCGCGAGACCCTCACCCGCGAGACCCACGAGACCACACCAGGCCCGGCCCGCCGGGCACTGCGCGCGGCTGCCATCACCGCCTGCCTCCCTTACCTCACCCTCAAGGCACTCTGGATCGCCGGCAGCCACGTGGGCATCCCGGACGGAAGCGTCCTGCTCGAACACCGCGGACGCATGGCGGTCGGCAACGGCGTGTCCGTCCTCATGGACGCGTGCGTGATCGTCCTCGCCCTGCTGCTGACCAGGCCCTGGGGCCTGCGGGTCAAGCCGTGGCTGCTCGCCGTACCGATGTGGCTCGCCACCGGCCTGCTCGCGCCGGTCATGACCGGCTATCCGCTCCAGCTCCTGGTCCGCGTCCTGCGCGGTAACGGCGTCAGGCCGCCGGCCAACGGCACCGGCACCGGCACCGCGACCTTCCTCCACGAGTGGGTCTTCGCCGTCGTGTACACCGGTTTCATCGTCCAAGGCCTCGCCCTGGGTGCCCTGTTCGCGCTGTACGCCCGCGACCGCTGGGGCCACCTGTGGCGCGGTCGCGTCGGCGAACTGACGGACGACACCGGCGTCGGGGTGCCGCCCGTATCGCGCGCCGTCGCCCTCGCCGTGGCGGTCCTGTCGCTGCTGCCGGCGGTGACGCACACGGTGTGGGCGACGGGCTCGGCCGCGGGCATGACCCCGTCCCTGGCCGCGGGGCGGAGCGCCGACCAATACGTCGTGGAGGCGGTGTTCGCGGCGTTCACCGTGCCGGCGGCTGCCGGGGCCCTGATGCTCGCCTTCGGGCTCGGCAGGTCGTTGCCGCTGCGGCTGCCGCTGGCCCTTGCGTGGCTGGGGTCGGGCGCCACGGCGTGCTGGGGCGGCTGGCTCTGGCTCTCGTCCGGTGTGTTCGGCGCCGGACCCGGGGACCGTCCCACGCTCCTGATGAACCTCACCTACGCTGTGCAGATGATCACCGGTCTGGCCGTGGTCGCCCTCGGCACCCGCTTCCTCGCAGAGCGCTCCCAGCTCCTCGCAGAGCGCTCTCGACTCCCCGCAGAGCGCCCCCCGCTTCCGAACGGCACTCACGCCTCCGCCGGTCCCGGCGGCCACCGGAGCCACGACCGTCACCGCACCGGCACCCCGTGATACGTACCCTCTTCGACGCCCGGGCCAGGCTCCGCTGGGTCCATCTGGTCATCGGCGGGGCCCTGTTGATGCCGTACTTCCTGGTCGGCACGGTCATCGTCGGCTCCTTCGGCCCCGGTGTCAGCCCCTTCGATTCGCTCCCTCTCGCGTTCCTCACGCTCGCCGTCGCGCTTCCCTTCCCCGCCGTCACCGCGCTGGCGCCGAGCGCCCGCCCGCTGCTCGTGTTCGGCGTCCGGACGCTCTGCGCGGTGGATCCCGCGGCCCTCGCCGACCGGCCCGCCCGCTCGTGGGAGGCCCGGCTGCGCGCCGCCGCCTGGTACACGCTGCACGTCACGGTCGGCGGCGTCCTGAGCGCGACAAGCCTGGCCCTGCCGCCGTTCGCGGTGTTCCTGATCGTGCTCCCGGTCTTCCCCGGTCTGCGCACCACCCCGTACAGCGCCTCCGGGCCCCTCACCACCGACTGGGGCGTCGCGCTCGCCCCGATCGCCGGGATCGTGGTGCTGCTCGGGCTCGCGGCGTGCTCGGCGGCGGCCGGGGAGCTGCTCGCCCGGCTCGCACCGGTCCTGCTCGGACCCACGCCCGCCGACAAGCTGGCCGCCGCCGAGCAGCGTGCGGCGGAGCTGGCCGTACGCAACCGGCTCGCCCGGGAACTGCACGACTCGGTGGGTCACGCCCTGAGCGCGGTCACCCTCCAGGCCGGAGCGGCCCGCCGCGTCCTGGACGACGACCGGGAGTTCGTACGGGAGGCGCTGACCGCGATCGAGGAGACCGCGCGGCGCACGGTGAACGAACTCGACGCCGTGCTCGGCCTGTTGCGCCAGGACGACGCCGATCTCACCACTCCGGACCTCGCCGCCCTGCAGGATCTGCTGGCCCGCACCGGCCTTGAGGTGGCGTACTCCTTGCGGGGTGATCCGGCGTCGGTGCCCGAGCTGGTCTCGCGTGAGGCGTACCGGATCGTCCAGGAGGGGCTGAGCAACGCCTTGCGGCACGGCACCGGTCCTGCCGCCACCCTGCAAGTAACCATTGTTGACGTGGAGTTGGAGATGGTGATGGAGAACCCTCTGTCCGGCGCGGCGCCCGTGGTGCGCCCCGGCGGCGGCCGTGGTCTGCGCGGTATGGCCGAACGGGCCGCGCTGCTCGGCGGACACGCCTCGGCGGGCCCCGAGGACGGCGTCTGGAGGCTGCGGGTGAGCCTTCCGCTCGGCGGTGCGCGATGAACACCCGCAGGACGACCCCTGGCGCGCGACGAACGACCGGCGGCGCGCGGTGAACGCCCGCAGGACGCGACGGACGACCGCCGGCCCGGAACGAACGACCGGCGGTGCGCGATGAGCGGCGGCACGATCCGGGTGGTGATCGCCGACGACGAGCGCATGGTGCGTACCGCGCTGCGGGTGATCCTCGACGCCGAGCCGGACCTGGAGGTCGTCGGCGAGGCGGCCACCGGCGCCGAGGCGCTCCCCCTCGTGCGCGCCACACGCCCCGATGTGGTCCTGATGGACGTCCGGATGCCCGAGATCGACGGCATCCGCGCCACCGAGCAGATCCTGGCGGCCATGGCGGAGCCTCCTCGGATCGTCGTGGTGACGACCTTCGAGAACGACAGCTATGTGTACGACGCGCTGCGCGCGGGCGCCTCGGGTTTCCTGTTGAAGCGGGCCGCGGCGGAAGAGCTGATCCAGGCCGTCCGCCTCGTGGCGTGCGGCGATTCGCTTCTGTTCCCGGCCCGGCTGCGCGAGCTGGCCGCCCGGCACTCCCCCGCGTCGGCCGCCGCGCCGTGGGCGGCCCGGCTCACCGGGCGCGAGGCGGAGGTGCTGCGGCTGATGACGGCGGGGCTCACCAACGCCGAGATCGCGCGGCGGATGGGGGTGGGCCCGGCCACGGTCAAGACGCATGTCGCCTCGGTCCTCGCCAAGACGGGCACCCGGGACCGTACGCAGGCGGTGATCACGGCGTACGAATCCGGGTTCGTGCGGCCCGTGCGGTCCGCGCCGCCCCGTTGAAGGCCCGATGAAGGTTTGCTGAGAAACCCGGGCGGCAGGAACCCGGCGCTCGGGCCCGTCCGTCTTGCGTATGGGATGAACAAGACAATCAGGCGCGCCTCGGTCTTCTGTCTGCTGATGGTGCTCGCCCTCCTCGGTCGAGCAACCTATGTGCAGTACTACAAAGGCCAGGCCCTCGCGGACGACAAGCTGAACCGGCGGAACACCATCGCGGAGTACTCGCAGCCGCTCGGGGACATCATCGTGGCCGGATCCCCGGTCACCGGCTCGGAAAGGACGAAGAGCGGCGACCTCGCCTACCAGCGCAGCTACAAGGACGGACCGCTGTACGCGCCCGTCACCGGCTTCGCGTCGCAGGTGTACGGAGCGACCCAGCTGGAGGGGATCTACTCCAAGATCTTCGACGGCAGCGACCTGCGGATGCAGAACCCGTTCGACGCGCTCACACGGCAGCGCGCGCCCGGCGGCGACGTCCTGACGACCATCGACCCCGCGGTGCAGAAGGCCGGTTACCAGGCGCTCGGCTCCAAGGAGGGCGCGGCCGTCGCGATGGACCCGAAGACCGGGCGCATCCTCGGCATGGTCTCCACCCCCTCCTTCGACCCGTCGAAGATCGCGGGGTCCTCGTCGGCCGACGCCGAGGCGTGGAAGCAGCTGTCCGAGGACAAGAGCCAGCCGATGCTCAACCGGGCGTTGCGCGAGCCGCTCGCGCCGGGCTCCACCTTCAAACTGGTGGTGGCGTCGGCGGCGCTGGAGAACGGGCTGTACTCCTCGATCGACGAGCACACCGCGAGCCCCAACCCGTACCGGATGCCGGGCACGACGACGGATCTGCGCAACGAGTCGGCGTCCGCGCCGTGCGAGAACGCCTCGATCCGTAAGGCGCTCGAATACTCCTGCAACAACGTGTTCGGCAAGATGGCCGTGGACCTGGGCCAGGACAAAGTGCGGGCGATGGCCGAGAAGTTCGGCTTCAACGACGCCGAGCTCGACATCCCCGTACGCGCCGCGACGAGCGTGTATCCGAAGAAGATGAACCAGTCGTCCACGGCCCTGTCGGGCATCGGGCAGTTCGATGTGACCGCGACGCCGATGCAGATGGCCATGGTGTCGGCGGCCATCGCCAACGACGGTGTGCTGTCGTCTCCGCACATGGTGTCCAAGGTGACCGACGCCAAGGGGAGCACGCTCCAGTCGTACTCCGACTCCGACGGCAAGCGCATTTTGTCGTCGAAGACCGCGCAGGCGATGTACAGCGCGATGATCTCGGTGGTCACCGACGGCACGGCGTCCAACGCGAAGACGCCGGGCCTCGAAGTCGGCGCCAAGACGGGCACGGCCCAGCACGGAGTGGACAACTCCAAGAAGCCGTACGCCTGGTTCACCTCGTTCGCCAAGGACCCGAAGACCGGCAAGGAGGTCGCGGTCGCCGTGGTCATCCAGGACTCCGACGCCGAGCGCTCCGAGGTCAGCGGCAACGGGCTCGCGGGCCCGGTCGCCCAGGCCATGATGAAGGCCGCGCTGGCCCAGCAGTGAGCCACGGGTGACGGCCGGTTCCGGTCCGGGGCGGGCCGGGACGGCGCGCGCTCCGGACCGGGCGGCCCTGCGGTTTACGGCAGGAAGTACATCGGGTTCGGGATCTTGTACGTGTTCTCCGCGTGGCCGCCCGCGAGGTCGGTGTACTGGTCGCCGAGGTTGGCGACGATGGTGTAGCCGAGCGACTCGATGTGCTTGCGGGTGCCCGCCTTGTAGTCGACGGTCGAGCAGGTCCAGGTGGGCTTCCCGCAGCTCAGGTACGCCGGCGGGTTGGCCTTGTCCTTGAGGAAGAAGTGCGCGGGGTCGACCGGCACGTCGTAGCCGGCCTTGGTCAGGTTGACGGCGCTGGCGTTGCGCTGGGAGGCGTCGCGGCCGGTGAGGAAGAAGACCGTGACGCCGTTCTTGGCGGCGTAGTTGACGAGGTCCGGCATGCCGAACACGGCGATCGACTGCGCGCTCTGTACGTAGGCGTCGAAGGCGGCCGCGTTGTAGGCGAAGCCGTTCTTCTTCTCGTAGTCGTACGTGAGAAGCGTCGTGTCGTCGACGTCGAGCACGATGGCGGGCTTACGGCCGTCCCGCCCACGGTGCTCGGCGGCGTGCTTGATCTGCCGCTTGGCGCGCGCCTCGATGCCGGCGACCTGCTGGGCGTAGTTGCTCTTGGGCGAGGCCTGGTACGTGCCCGCGGCGTCGGCCGTGCCGCCGTAGTAGGCGTTGATCTTGTCTTCGACCTTGGTGATGTTCGGGATCTCCCGGTCCGACTTCGGCGTCGCGTTGTCGGCGGAGGCCGCGCCGACGCCGTAGAAGGCGGCACCGGTGAGGGAGAGGGCAGCGGTCGTCGCCGCGGCTTTGGTGAGAATGCGCATGGCCGCTTGTCTACGCGCATCACACGCGCCCCGCCAGGGGAAACGCCGAATTCTTTGCCGCACCGTGTCCTTGACGGGGTTTCAGCGGATGCCCGGTGGAAGAGCCCGGCTAGGTAGCCGGCCCGCGCGGGGATAGGCAATCCGCCCGATCCGCCGGTGACCGTCCGTGGCCACGATGGGCCGCGTGAAGAAATACGTCCAAGGCTCGGCGGTCGCCCGCGTCCTGCGCGACCGGAACGCCGCGCTCTTCCTGACCGGTGTGGTCGTCTCGGGCTTCGGGTCGTCCGCGATGTGGCTGACGTCCGGGATCTGGGTCAAGTCGCTCACCGGGTCGGACTCGCTGGCGGCGCTGACGGTGTGCGCGATGTGGCTGCCGTCGATGGCGGGCCCGCTGCTCGGCACCGTCGCCGACCGGGTGCGGCGCCGCCCGCTTCTCGTGGCGGCCAACGTGACGATGACGGCTCTGCTCCCGCTGCTCATCGCCGCGAACTCCCCCGACCGCATCTGGCTGCTCTTCGCCGTCCTGGTGCTGTACGGAGTCAACGGGGTGGTGCAGGACGCGGCCGAGGCGGCCCTGGTCGCCACGGCGCTCGACGCGGAGCTGCTCGGCGACTTCAACGGGCTGCGGATGACGGCCAACGAGGGCATGAAGCTGCTCGCCCCGCTCACCGGCGCCGGGCTGTACGCCCGTTTCGGCGGCCCGTCGGTCGCCCTCCTCGACGCGGGTACGTTCCTGGTGGCCGCCGGAATCTTCGCGCTGGTCCGGGTGGCCGAGGAGCGCCCCCGCCGGGCCCGGCCGAGGGCGGCGCGGGCCTCGCTCCGGGGCGTGGCGGCCGAAACCGGGGAGGGCGTACGCCACCTGTGGGGCTCGCCGGTCCTGCGCCCGCTGGTGCTCGCCGGCGCCGCGACGATGTTCCTCGCCAGCCTGAGCAGTTCGACCTTGTACGCCGTCGTCGACAAGGGTCTTGGCCACGCGCCGGGGTTCATCGGGGTGCTGTACGCCGTGCAGGGCGCGGGGTCGGTCACCGTCGGGGTGCTGTCCGGTCCGCTGCTGCGGCGGCTGCCAGCCCGGGTGTTCGGCGCGCTGGGGGTCGCGCTCTTCGCGGCCGCGGTCTGCCTGCGGGCGGCGCCGAGCGATGCGGTGGCGTTCGGTTGCGCCTTCGCGGTGGGCGCGGGCCTTCCGTGCGTGCTGATCGCCACGCTGACGTCGGTGCAGCGCGCGACGCCCGCACCCCTGCTGGGACGGGTCGCGGCCACCGCGAACACGCTCCTGTTCGCCCCGAACGCGGTGGCTCTCGCGGTCGGTTCGGGTCTGGTCGCGGTGGTCGACTACCGGGTGACGCTGCCGGTGACGGGGGCGATGGGCCTCGTGGTCGCCGGGTGGCTGTTCCTCTCGCCACCCGGTCACGATCCGTCGGGCACCCCTTGGGCGGCTACCCCACCGCCCCGGACTTCCGCACCCACGCCAGGTCCGCGTCCGACGCCAACCCCGCGTGATACAGGCGCAGTTGAGTAGCGCCGTGCGCGGCGGCGCGGGCCGCGTCGTCCGCCAGCGCCTCGGGCCGACCGCCCATCCCGGACACCACGGTGAGGTTCGCCGCGAGCACGGCGTCGCGCACGCCGCACGCCGCGAACGGGTCCAGGAGCCCGGGCCCGGCCGTGCAGGGCACCACGACGCCGTCCGCAACGCCGAGGATGTGCGCCGGGTCGACGCCCACGTTGGCGCCGCAGCGATCGGGCCGCGGATCGGCGTGCAGCAGCACCTGGAACCCGGCGCGGGCCCGCCCCCGCACGGCGGTGACGGCGGACTCCTGGAGTTCGCGGGCGGCGCGTGTACGGAAGGCCCGGGTGGCCGCGAGGAGATCCGGGCCGGGGTCCGCGACCGGGCCGCCCCGCCACACCGGCTCAAGCGCCCGGCGCACCTGTGCCCGCAACTCGGCGACTGCCAAGCCGACTTGGCCGTACCCCTGAGCGCAGGAGGCGCAGAAGCACAGCGACATCAGGTACTGCGCGGTGTCGTCGAGCGGCACGCCCGCGGTCTTGTCGTGGGCGTGCAGATGGGCGAGCCCGTACCAGCCGCAGGATTCGAGTTCGGTGCCCGAGGCGCCCGGGCGGACCGCCGCCTCCGCGGCGAGGGCGACGAGGTGGACGCGGACCCGGGGCTGGGCGATGCACGGGGCCCAGGGGTAGCGGTCGCCGTACGCGTTGACGACCGAGGTCTCGGGGTGGTCCGCGCCGAGCCGGGAGTTGTGGGCGAGCACCACCCAGGAGTGGACGTCGAGGCCGGCCGCCGTCAACGCTTCAGCGGCCCGGCCGAAGGCGTCACCCGGCGCCCAGGGGCCGGCGGCGTGGGGCCGCAACTCCCTTCCCCGCCAGTACAGTTCGCCCGGCGGGTAGAGCAGGGCGGCGTGCTCGGCCGTGACGACGCGGTGGTGGGGGTGGCGCGGCGTCAGGGCGCGGGTGGAGTGGTAGGCGGAGGCGAGCGTCACCTGGCCGACGCCGAGGTCGGCGATGCGGGCCGGGGCGTCCGGATCACCTACGACGTCCCAGGGGTAGAGGAACGCGGACGTCGTCACGCGGACGCCCCGGGGCGCCCGACCGGCCTGGGGCGCCCGACCGGCCTGGGGCGCCCGACCGGCTCGGGGCGCCCGACCGGCTCGGGGCGCCGGGCCGTCCCGGGCTCGAGCGGGCCGCCCTCCTGGACACCCCGCTGCGACGCGGACTTGACGCCCCGGCCGGCCGGGGTCGCACCGTCCGGCCCGGCCGGGGGCAGCAGCGCCCGGCCCCTTTCGATGAGTGCGGCCAGCTGCTCGACGTGATCGGGGTCGGGCTCGCTCAGCGGGGGCCGGACCTCGCCGACGTCGAGGCCGCCGAGCCGCACCCCCGCCTTGACCAGCGAAACGGCGTATCCGCGGCCTAGGTTGCGCAGCTCCACGAGCGGCACGAAGAAGCCGTCGAGCAGCCGGTTGGCCAGCTTGTCGTCGCCCGATTCCAGGGCGTGATGGAAGGCGAGCGCGATGTCGGGGGCGAAGCAGAAGACGGCCGACGAGTAGAGGGTGATCCCGATGCCCCGGTAGGCGAGGCCGGTGAGTTCGGCGGTGGGAAGGCCGTTGAAGTACAGCGGGTCGAGCCCTGCCGACCGTACGGCGCTGACGATGCGCTGCATCAGATCGAGATCGCCCAGGCCGTCCTTGAAGCCGATGATCTTGTCGACGCGGGCGAGTGCGACGGCGGTCTCGGGGGTGAGGACGGCGTTGTCGCGCTGGTAGACGATGATGTCGAGCCGCGTCGACGCGGCCAGTTCGGTGTAGTGGCCGAGCAGGCCGGCCTGGTCGGCGACGACGAGGTAGGGCGGCATCGCGAGCAGCCCGTCGGCGCCGGCCTCCTCGGCGAGCCGGGCGTACTGGACGGCGAGGGCGGTGCCGTAGCCGGCGCCGGCCACCACCGGAACCCGGCCCGCGCTCTCCTCGACGGCCGCCTCGACGCAGGCCCGGAACTCCTGCGGAGTCAGCGCATGGAACTCCCCCGTGCCGCAGCACGCGAACACCGCGGCCGCTCCGGCCTCGATCCCCTGCCGCACATGCGCACGGAAGACGTCGAGGCCGAGGCTGCCGTCCGGTGCGTACGCAGTCACGGGGAAGAACAGCGGTCCGTTGGCGTGGGTGAGGCGGGCGGCGAGCGGGGCTGGGGTCACGGGCTGCTCCCTGGGCAAGGACCGTCGTGCACAGTTCTGACTGATGTCTATATTTCTGAACACCTCCACGCTAAGCCCGTCGCCAGGCGGGGGTCAAGCCGAACAGGCCCGGGGTTCGGGCGAATTGGACGCCGCCGCACGTCACTTGACGCGGTTCGGGCGCCGTCCATAGCGTGTCTACGCATGTGAATCACGTCCATGGATGCATCGAGCCCCGGACGCATCCAGTCGGTGGAGACCAGTGGTGGAGACCGACGCTTGGTCCGTGACCACTTCGATCCCGCACCCCCGAGGAGAGCTCATGCCCGCACCCCGCACCGTCCTGCTCACCGGCGCCGCCGGCGGGCTCGGCACCTTGATGCGCGGGCTGCTCCCTGCCTATGGATACCGGCTCCGGCTGTTCGACATGGTGCCTATCCCCGGCGAACCGGACGCGATCACCGCCGACCTCGCGGACAGGGCCGCCCTGCGCGAAGCCGTCCGGGGCGTCGACGCCGTCCTCCACCTCGCGGGGATCTCCCTGGAGGCGCCCTTCGACAAGATCCTGCGGGCCAACATCGAGGGCCCGTACAACCTCTACGAGGCGGCCCGCGAGGAGGGCGTGGGGCGGATCGTGTTCGCCTCCTCCAACCACGCCGTCGGCTTCACCCCTCGCCCGCAGGGCGCCGCCCCCCTGATCCCGGTCACCACCGCGCACCGGCCCGACACCTTCTACGGCCTGTCCAAGGCCTTCGGTGAGGACCTCGCCCAGCTCTACTGGGACAAGCACGGCCTGGAGACCGTCTCGGTCCGCATCGGATCCTGCTTCGCCGAGCCGGCATCCGTACGGATGCTGTCGATCTGGCTGAGCCCGGACGACGGGGCCCGGCTCTTCCACGCCGCGCTCACCGCCGAGCGGGTCGGGCACAGCGTGGTGTACGGCTCCTCCGCCAACACCCGCCTGTGGTGGGACCTTTCGTCGGCGCGGGCGCTGGGTTACGAGCCTCGGGACGACTCCGAGCCGTACGCGGCGAAGCTCGTCGCCGAGCAGGGCGAACTCGACCCGGACCGGCCCGAGCACGCCCGCCTGGGCGGCCACTTCGTCACCGACCCGCCCATCTGGCCGCACTGACGGGTCCCACGGCACTTGGAGCAGGGCGCGCAGGGGGCCGGGGGCATGCGGGCGCTCGCACGACATCCGGGTGAGGTTCAAGGAACCGTAAAGCGACGCCGCTCGTTTCCGGGGCATGACCGCAATGACCCCCGGCTCGAACCTCCCGCTCCCGACCGCCCGTGTGACGGTGGACGTCACCGCTCCCGTGCGGCTCGACGTCTCGGGCCTGCTGCTCACCGCCGACGGCAAGGTGCGCTCGGACGACGACTTCATCTTCTACAACCAGCCCCAGGGCCCCGGTGTCACCCACCGCTCCGGCGGCGGCACCGGGCCCGACGCGATCACCGTGGACACGTCCGCGGTGCCGCCGGGCATCGAGAAGATCGTGGTGACCGCGAGTCCGGACGCGGCGGGCCAGACCTTCCAGGGCATCGAGCCCACCGCCACCCTGCGCAACGGAGACGACGGCAGCGTGATCGCCTCCTTCACGCCGCCCCGGCTGGGCACGGAGACGGCCCTGGTGGTCATGGAGCTCTATCTGCGCGGCGGCGCCTGGAAGGCCCGCGCGGTGGGCCAGGGGTATTCCAACGGCCTCGCCGGGATCGCCACCGACTTCGGTGTCACGGTGGAGGAGCCCGTCACGTCCACCACGTCCAGCACGCCCGCCGCGCCCGCCGTCGCGACGCCTCCCCTGCCGTCCGCCCCGCCGGCCGACCCGCGCATCGCCGCCCCGGCGCCGCAGGCTCCGGCCGCTCCCGCCCCCGCCGCCGCGCCGGCTCCGGCCACCGCTCCTGCGGGCAGCGGGAAGATCAATCTCGACAAGGGTCGCGTCAGCCTCCAGAAGAACCAGACGGTCTCCCTGGTCAAGGGCGGCCGCCCGCTGCTCTCCCAGGTCAAGATGGGGCTCGGCTGGGAGCCGGCCTTCCGCGGCAAGGACATCGACCTGGACGCCTCGGTGATCGTCTACGGCCCGCAGCGCAATCACCTGGACACCTGTTACTTCGGCAAGCTCTCCATCCTGAACGGCGCCATCAAGCACTCCGGCGACAACCTGACGGGCGAGGGCGCGGGCGACGACGAGGTGATCGTGGTCGACCTGGGCCGCATCCCCGCCGAGGCCACCGGTCTCGTCTTCATCGTCAACTCCTTCACTGGCCAGAAGTTCACCGAGGTCGCCAAGGCGTACTGCCGCCTGATCGACGCGTCGAGCGGCGCGGAGCTGGTGCGGTTCGACCTGACAGGGGCGGAGCCGCAAACCGGGGTGATTATGGCCAAGTTGATCAAGCAGTTCTCCGGTGAGTGGGAGATGACCGCGGTCGGCTCCTTCGTGAAGTCCCGCACGGCCCGTGGCATGGTCAAGCCGTCGGCGGAGGCGCTGTAGCCCACCCGCACACCCACCCGAGTCTCTGTGGGAATCCCACAACACGCCCCGGACAAAACGCTGCGTCCGCGCCCTCCCGGTGAGCCGCTCCGGCTGACAGGGTCGAGACCATGAGTGATCTCGGAGAAGTACTCGTCACGGGTCTCGGCGCCATCACCCCACTCGGCGCGGACACCGCCACCACCTGGGGAGCGATGCTGGAGGGCGCGTCCGGCGTCGGTCCGATCGATGCGGAGTGGAGGGCCGGTCTTCCGGTGGGGGTGGCCGCCGCACTGCCCGTCGACCCGGCCACCCTGCTCGCCCGGGTCGAGGCCCGCAAGCTTGATCGTTGTGAACAACTCGCGATGATCGGCTCGCGCGAGGCGTGGCGGGACGCGGGCGCGCCCGAGGTCGCGCCGGAGCGGCTGGCCGTGGTGATCGGCACCGGCACCGGCGGTGTCCTGACCACGCTGGGCCAGGACGACACGTTCGAGAAGAGCGGGGCCCGCAAGCTCTCGCCGTTCGCCGTGCCGATGCTCATGCCCAACGGGCCGGCCGCCTGGGTCTCCATGGAGCTGGGCGCCCGGGGCGGCGCTCGCACCCCGGTCAGCGCCTGTGCCTCCGGCGCCGAGGCGATCGCGATGGGCCTCGACCTGATCCGGGCGGGGCGGGCCGACGTGGTGGTGGCCGGCGGTACGGAGGCCTGTCTGCACCCGTTCACGATCGCCGCGTTCGCGCAGATGAAGGCGTTGTCGACCGAGGACAAGGACCCTGCCGCCGTGTCCCGTCCCTTCGACGCGGACCGCAGCGGTTTCGTGATGGGCGAGGGGGCGGGAGTCGTCGTCCTGGAGCGGGCGGAGTTCGCGCGGGCCCGGCGGGCACGGGTGTACGGCTCGGTGGCCGGGGCGGCCGTCACGTCCAGCGCGGACCACATCACCGCCTCGTACGTGGCCGGTCAGGTCCGCGCGATCGAATCGGCCCTGCGGGACGCCGAGTTGGCCCCTTCGGACATCGGCGTGGTGCACGCCCACGCCACCTCCACGCCCTCGGGCGACCTCGCCGAGGCGGAGGCGGTGGCCAAGGCGCTCGGCACGCATCCCGTGGTCACGGCCACCAAGTCGATGACCGGTCACATGCTGGGCGCGTCCGGCGCGGTCGGCGCGATCGCCGCACTGCTGGCGCTGCGGGACGGCACGGTGCCGGCCACCCGAAACCTGGACCGCCTCGACCCTGCGGTCGCCCTCGACGTGGTCGCGGGAGAGAACCGCACAGGGTCCTGGAACGCCGCGCTCGCCAATTCCTTCGGCTTCGGCGGCCACAACGTGAGCCTCGTCCTGGCGCGCGCCTGACGACACGCCGCCCCCCGCCCCCGGATCGGATCACCGGGGCGGGGGCCCGAGGACTTCAGGGTCCTCCTTCAGGGGTCCTCAAGGGGCCCTCACGGATCCAAGGGACCGCAGACCACTGAGACCACTGAGACCGCAGAGACCGCAGAGAGCGCTGAGACCTCAACGCCGGCCATCGGCCCCGCTCAGCCACGGCCAGTTCGCCGAGCGCCCCGCTTCGAGCAGCGACACCATGCGGAACGCCGCGTCGGTGAGACCTGCGAACACGTGGCGGTTGGCCGTGCCCGAAGGGCCGTGCCCCGCCCGGTACCCCGCGAGATTCCAGGTGTAGACCGGCACCTGCGCAGGGACCTGCTCCGTCGGGGCGCCGTGGCGGTGGTACGCGGTCTGCTCGTCCGTCACGATCAGCACCCGGTCGTGCCCCCGGTAGTGCTTGCGGACCGCTTCGGTGGTGTTGGTGCCGCCCAGCTCGCCGAAGCGCCCGAGGACCTTCAGGACGGACTCGCCCGCCCGGTACGTCACCGGCGCGCTGCCGGAACCGAACTGCACGAGGTCCGCCGCGTCCGCCCGCAGCGCGAGGGCCGTACCGAACACCGCTGCCGCGTCGGCCCGGTTGAGCTGGGAGCGCTCCGAGAGCGGCGACCACATCGAGCCCGAGCGGTCGACGAGGATCAGGGTGCGGCCGCCGAGTGCGGGCACGTTGGCGAGTGAGTGGCCGAGCGCCCGCTCCAGCGGGTACGCCCAGCGCAGCGACGGCGCGTGCCGGTAGGCGGCGAGGTAGCGGAACGGGCACTGCCGTGACCGTGCGACGGCTTCGGGATCGCAGAGCTTTGCCGCCACCTCCCCGGCGACCTCGTCCGAGACACCGGCCTCGTCGAAGTTGCGCAGGTTGCGGACGAGCGCCATCAGCCCCATCGACGGGATGACCGCCTCCCAGGCCTCCTTGTCCATCGGCCCCTGGAGCCAACCCGCGAGCGCCTCCCAGGTCAGGCCCGCCTCGGCGAGCCGCTGGGCGCCGTCGGGCGCGCGCACCACGGCCCGGCGCTCCTCGACGGGCACTGCCATCAGCGCCCGGTGCGCGGTGAGCACCCGGTCGCCGGCGGGCGGCTGCGCCGTGGCCGGGTTGTGCCGGCGGTCCAGCGCGTACCGGAACAGCTCGCCCTGCCACGGCTTGTCCGGATCGGGCGCCGCGTGCACCAGGTTGAGGATGTCGCCGAAGCGGTAACCCTTGGACGCGGTGTCGTACTTGAGCAGCGACTTCCCGCTGTAGAGACGGCGTATGGCGTCGGCGATCCCGCGCTTCACGGGCTTGGGCACCGTGCGGCCGTACGTCGAGGTCCAGTAGCCGAGCAGTTCGCCCGGCTCGTCGGGACGCTGGAGCACCGCGGCGACGACCTGCCGGTTGGCGGGGCCGGTCTCGGCGCCCGCGTCGAGGCGCGCCTTGACGTACTCGGCGGCGCCGACGATCGACGCGGTCCGCATGCCGCCCTCGCCGCGCAGCCAGCCGAGCAGGCCCGCGGTCCACGCGGCGTCCTCGACGGCGAGCCGGCGCACGAGTGCCGCGAACCGGTCGTCGCGGCCGTCGCCGCTCTCGTAGAACGCCTGCTGGGCAACGAAGTTGGCGACGGCCAGCAGGCACAGCTCCGACCTCGCGTCGCGCAGGAAAGACCGACCATAGGCGTGGGGCGCGGGAGCGCGCCAAGCATTTTCGTACGCCACCGCCCGACGGCCGGGTGGGGCCGCCGGGCGGTGGGAGGGTGCGGGGCCGGGCAGTTGGGACCGGGCAGTGGGGTGGTCGTGCGGGGCCGAGCAGTGGGGTGGTCGTGCAGGGCCGGGCAGTGGGGACCGGGCTCGGCTGACCGGGAGCCCGGGCGAGTGGTCAGGCGCGGGAGCGGGCCTTGAACGCCGCCTTACGGGCTTCCTTGGCGGTGGACTTGTCCGGGTGGAGACGGCCCATCGCCTCCAGGACGTCGGCGGTCGCCGGGTGGTCCACCCGCCAGGCCGCGTCGAAGAACCCGCTGTGCTGGCCGACCAGACCCTCGACGAGCTCCTGGAGCTCCTCCAGGTCGCCCTCCACCGCGAGTTGGGCGGCGATGGTGTCGATGGCCAGCCAGAAGATCATGGTCTCGGAGGGCGGCGGCACGTCGGATGCGCCGCGCTCGGCGAGCCAGACCCGGGCGAGGCCACCCAGTTCGGGGTCGGGCAGCACCTCGCGCACGGCGGGTTCCGCGGCCGCTCCGGTCAGGGCGAGGGCCTGCTGGCAGTGGAGCCTGCGCAGCGGGCCACCCGCGTCGCCGCCCCGGGCCGCGGCGAGCAACTCCCCTGCGGCTACGGCCGGTTCGCGCCGGGTGAGCCACTGCTCGGTCTCGGCGCGGGCCGACACCTCGGGGAAGTAGGCGATGCCGTCGAGCAGCGCGTCCGCGCCCTTGCCCGCCAGGTCGCCGACGGCCGGGGCGTCCACGCCCGCCTCGAGCATCCGGGCACGCACGCCGTACAGGCCGAGCGGGGTCAGGCGGACCATTCCGTAGCGGGATACGTCCTCGTCGTCGACGGGCGGGGCGGGCTCGTCGCCCACCTCGGCCATCAGGGCCTCGTCGACGGGCTCGTACTCGACCAGGCCGATCGGCTCCAGGAGCCGGAACTGGTCGTCGAGGCGCATCATCGCGTCGGAGACCTGCTCCAGGATGTCGTCGGTGGGCTCACCCATGTCGTCGGGGACGATCATCGACGCGGCGAGCGCAGGCAGCGGCACGGGCCCTTCGGGGGTGCCGCCCTCGCTGACGGTCAGCAGGTACAGATTGCCGAGCACTCCCTCCAGGAACTCGGCCTCGCCCTCCGGGTCCCATTCGAGGCGCTCGAAGTCGATCTCGCCGTCCTCGCCGACCAGGTCCGCGAAGTCGTCGATCATCGGGGCGATCGCGTCGGCGAAGACCACGTCGAAGGCATCGGCCCAGATCGCGAGGACGTCCTGGGGGGAGCCGGTGGTGAGGACCGCGAGGTTGTCGCCTGCCGATGCGGTGCCCTCGGCGTCCTCGTCCCCGCCGGGGGTGTCCTCGACGTCGACGAGCCCGGTCTCGACGGCGACCCGCCAGGCCTCGCTCGCGTACGCCGCTGCGTCCTGGTCGTCGCCCAGGCCGAGTTCGGCGGCGGCCGCGGGCAGCTGCTCCTCGACGAGTTCGCCGCCGGCCCCGACCCGGGTTTCGGGTCCGGCCCAGCGGGCGAGCCGCACCGCGCGGGCGAGCAGCGGGGCGGACAGCGCGTCCCGCGCCAGCTCCGCCTCGGAGTTCAGCCGTACCGGCGGCAGGGTGGGGCGGTCTCCGGACATCTGGGGGTACTCCTCGGCCGTACGGTCTGGGGGCTCTGGTCGCGCCGGGTCGGCGGTGGGCGAGCGGCACCCAGCGTAGACGTATTTCACCGGGTTTCGTTGCGCCGCCCGTGCACATCCGGCGCGGACCCCGCCGAGCACGCCCGACGCCGGCGGTCGCCGCACCGCCCGCCCCAAGACTTCATCTACCCGTCGGTAATCAGCCACCGGGGACTCTTGACAACTCCCCTCTCCAGACAAGAGATTGACGCGCGTAGAACCGTACCGCCGCACGCACCTCTTCCCTCATCACCCTCGGAGTACCTGAATGCCCGTTCCCAGAACCGCCGCCGTGTCCGCCGTGGTCGCCGCAGCGCTCGCCGCCGGCCTGGTCTGCGCCGCCTCATCCCAGGCGGCCCCCGCAGCACCCGCTGCACCCGTGCAGGCGAAGATCCACGACATCCAGGGCACCACCCGGATATCCCCGCTCGCCGGCCAGCAGGTCACCGGCGTGACCGGCGTCGTCACCGGTGTGCGCGCCTATGGTTCGTCCAAGGGTTTCTGGTTCCAGGACACCGCGCCCGACAAGAACCCCGCCACCAGCGAGGGCGTCTTCGTCTTCACCGGCTCCAACCCGACCGTCGCCGTGGGTGACGCGGTGAGCGTCTCCGCCACAGTGAGCGAGTACGTGCCCGGCGGTCTGTCCTCGGGCAACCAGTCGGTGACCGAACTGTCGAAGCCGACCGTCACGGTCGTCTCCTCCGGCAACGCCGTGCCCGCCCCCGTCGTCATCACCTCCCGCTCGGTGCCCGACCGCTACACGCCGAACGGCGACCCGGCGGCCGGCAACAGCGTCAACGCTCTGGCCCTGCGGCCGAAGAAGTACGCCACGGACTACTACGAGTCCCTTGAGGGCATGAACGTCCGCATCGGCACCTCGCGAGTGGTCGGCGCCACCGACCCGTACTCCGAGCTGTGGGTGACGGTGAAGCCGCAGGAGAACCGGACCGCGCGCGGCGGCTCGCTGTACGCCTCGTACAACGACCAGAACACCGGGCGCCTCCAGATCCAGAGCCTGATCCCCACCGCCCAGCAGGCCTTGCCCACCGCGAACGTGGGCGACACCCTGACCGGGACCACCGAAGGCCCCCTGGACTTCAACCAGTTCGGCGGCTACACCATCACCGCGCGCACGCTCGGCACGGTCAAGGACAACGGTCTCAAGCGCGAGGTCACCCGCAAGCAGCGCACGGGTGAGCTGGCGGTCGCCACGTACAACGTGGAGAACCTGGACCCGACCGACCCGCAGTCGAAGTTCGACGCCCTCGCCCAGGGTGTCGTGACCCACCTCGCCTCCCCCGACATCGTGGCCCTGGAGGAGATCCAGGACAACAACGGTGCGAAGAACGACGGCACGGTGGACGCATCGGCGACCGTCAAGAAGTTCACGGACGCGATCGTCGCGGCGGGCGGCCCCGCCTACCAGTGGCGTTCGATCGACCCGGAGAACAACAAGGACGGTGGCGAGCCCGGCGGCAACATCCGTCAGGGCTTCCTGTTCAACCCGGCGCGGGTCTCCTTCACCGACCGTCCCGGCGGCGACTACAAGACCGCCGTCGCCGTCACCGGCACCAAGGGCCACCCGGCCCTGACCCTCTCGCCCGGCCGCATCGACCCGTCCAACGCGGCCTGGGACGACAGCCGCAAGCCGCTGGCCGGCGAGTTCGTGTTCAAGGGGAAAACGGTCTTCGTGATCGCCAACCACTTCGCGTCGAAGGGCGGCGACGAGGGCCTGGTCTCGCAGCACCAGCCGGTGCCGCGCTCATCCGAGACCAAGCGGCTCCAGCAGGCGCAGGCCGTCAACGCCTTCGTCAAGCAGCTGCTCGCGGTCGACAAGCACGCGGACGTCCTGGCCGTCGGCGACATCAACGACTTCGACTTCTCGGGCACCACCAAGGCCCTGGAGGACGGCGGCGCGCTGCGCTCGGCCTACCGGACGCTGCCGAAGAAGGAGCGCTACTCCTACGTGTACCAGGGCAACACCCAGGTCCTCGACCAGGTCCTGACCAGCCCCGCGATCCGTGGCTTCGACTACGACAGCGTGCACATCAACGCGGAGTTCGCGAACCAGACCAGCGACCACGACCCGCAGATCATCCGTCTCCACCCGTAACGCTGGCGTCCGAAAGCTTGTGTCCGTAGCGCGCCCCGGGGCCCGGCCCTCGGGGCGGCGACGGGCCGGGCGGGGCGGCACATCCGTGTCCCCCGCCCGGCCCCCGCGAGCCCAACCGGAGCCGCGACGGGCCTCACACCAGGTTTCCGCCACCGTCCACGAACATGACCTCGCCCGTCACATACGAGGCGTCGACGAGGTGGACAACCGCGTCGGCCACGTCCTCGGCGCTGCCGGTACGCCGCAGCGGCACGGCGTTCTCCACGTGCCGCTTGGTGTCGGCGAAGCCTTCGACGCCCTCGTACCATGGGGTTTCGATGAAGCCGGGCGCCACCGCGTTGACGCGGATCTCGGGGCCGAGCGTCTTGGCGAGCAGGCGCGTCAGGTGGTTCACGGCCGCCTTGGAGACGGCGTACGGGATGGAGCTGCCGTTGGGGCGGACGCCTGCCTGCGAGGACACGTTGACGACGGCGCCCGCGCCGCTCGCCTTCAGGTGCGGGGCCGCGGCGGTGATGGTCTGCCAGACGCCGAGCACATTGACGTCGAAGATGGACCGCCAGATCTCGGGGCTCGCGGCCGCGAGGTCGTCGTGCGGGATGAACCGGGTGGTGCCCGCGCTGTTGACCAGGATGTCGAGCCGCCCGAAGGCGTCGATGACCTCCCGCACGAGCCGTTCGGCCTCGCCGTCCACCGAGACGTCTGCCTGGATGTAGCGGGCCCCGGTCAGCTCGGCCGCGAGCTTCTCGCCCGCCTCGGGCGAACGGGAGTTGATCACGACGCGGACGCCGGACGCGGCGAGCCGGCGGGCGGTGGCGGCGCCGATACCCGAGGAGGAGCCGGTGATCAGTGCGACACGCGCTTCGCTCATGGTGCAATTTCCTCACATGCGGTCTCAGCCGCGCCCGCAGCCGATCATGCCATGAGGCGGAGCCACACCGGCGCCCGCAGCCATGGTGATTACAGCGCTTCTACACAATCCCGGAACGAAGTCTAAGTAGACGTTGACTTTCCGTCGGGCGAGACTGCCGTATGACGACATCGACGAGTCTGCCTCCTCGCCCCTTCGGCCGGGCGCTGTGCGCCATGGTCACGCCGTTCACCACGTCGGACGAACTCGACCTCGCGGCCGCACGGGAACTGGCTGCGCGCCTCGTCGACAACGGCTGTGACGGCCTCGTCCTGAACGGCACCACCGGGGAGTCGCCGACGACCACCGACGAGGAGAAGACGGCGCTGGTACGCGCGGTGGCCGAGGAGGTGGGCGAACGGGCGGCGGTCGTGGCGGGGGTGGGCAGCGCGTCGACCGCCCACACCGTCACCCTGGCCCGCGCGGCCGAACGGGCGGGTGCGGACGGCCTGTTGGTGGTGACGCCCTACTACAGCCGGCCCCCGCAGGACGACATCGAGGCACACTTCCGTACGGTGGCCGACGCGACCGGGCTGCCGGTGATGCTGTACGACATCCCGGAGCGCACGGGCACGCGGATCGAGGTCGAGACGATGCTGCGGCTCTCGGAGCACGAGCGCATCGTGGCGGTGAAGGACTGCGCGTACGACCTGCTCGGCTCGACCAAGGTCATGGGCCGCACATCGCTCGCGTACTACTCCGGGAGCGAGGAGCTGAACCTTCCGCTGTACGCGGTGGGCGGGGCGGGCTACGTGAGCACGGTGGCGAACGTGGCGCCGCGGGCAATGCGGGCGGTTCTGGACGCGTACGACACGGGGGCTCCGGTTGAGGCGGCCCGCCTCAACCAACTCCTGCTCCCTCTGGTGGAGTTGATGATGGCTTCGGGCCGGCCGGGGGCGGTGACGGCGAAGGCCCTTCTGGGGTTCGCGGTGAGAGCGCCCCTGCGGGTGGGGCGCGAGGACGAGCTTGTGCGGTTGCGCGCGGCGTGGTCGGCCCTGACATCCTGACGCATTCCGCTCCCGCAGTTCCCGCCCCTGACTACTCGGTGCCGGCCGGCACGCAACTCCTCCGCGAACGGACCCCCAGGGCGCGGGCCGTGCGTGGCTGGTCGCGCAGTTCCCCGCGCCCCTAAGGACGTCGGTCACACCTGCGGACCGTGCCCGCGTCTCGCGCAGTTCCCCGCGCCCCTGGCAGGGCTGACCTTGGCAGGGTGCCCAGCAGAGGCAACGTCAGCCCCTCATGGGGTCCCCCCTGGCCCTTTGGGGGAGACTGAGGACGAGCACCCTTCAAGGCGCGACACGGGTTCCGGGGCGGAGCCCCAGGGAGCTGGGGCCGGCCAACCCCGGCGCGGGCGGCTAGTTGTGGGCGTGGAGGACTTCGTTCAGGCCGCCCCACACCGCGTTGTTCGGCCGCGCCTCCACCGTCCCCGTCACCGAGTTCCGCCGGAAGAGGATGTTGGAGGCGCCCGACAGTTCCCGCGCCTTCACGATCTGCCCGTCGGGCATGGTGACCCGCGTACCGGCGGTGACGTACAGACCGGCCTCCACGACGCACTCGTCGCCGAGCGCGATGCCCACACCGGCCTCCGCCCCCACGAGGCACCGCTCGCCGATGACGATGCGGACGTTGCCGCCACCCGACAGCGTGCCCATCGTGGACGCGCCGCCGCCGATGTCGGAGCCGTCACCGATCACGACGCCGGCGGAGATGCGGCCCTCGACCATGGACGTGCCGAGCGTGCCCGCGTTGAAGTTCACGAAGCCCTCGTGCATCACGGTGGTGCCCTCGGCGAGGTGCGCGCCCAGCCGCACCCGGTCGGCGTCGGCGATGCGTACGCCCTTGGGCGCGACGTAGTCCGTCATGCGCGGGAACTTGTCGACGGACGTCACCTGGAGGTGCAGCCCCTCGGCACGCGCGTTGAGGCGGACCGTCTCCACGTCGTCGACGGCGACCGGGCCGAGCGAGGTCCAGGCGACGTTGGCGAGCACCCCGAAGAGCCCGTCGAGGTTCTGGCCGTGCGGCTTCACGAGCCGGTGCGAGAGGAGGTGCAGACGCAGATAGGCGTCGTGCGCGTCGAGCGGCTTGTCGTCGAGCGAGGCGATGACCGTACGGACGGCGACGACCTCGACCCCGCGGCGCTCGTCCGGGCCGATCGCCTTGAGCGCGCCCGCGCCGAGGAGTTCGGCGGCGCGCTCGGCGGAGAGCCGCTCGGTACCGGCCGGGCCGGGCTCGGCCACGGCCACGAGCTCGGGGGCGGGGAACCAGGTGTCCAGGACGGTGCCGTCGGCGGCGATGGTGGCGAGTCCGGCGGCCGCGGCGCCGGTCGAAGCAGGTGCAGTCGTGTCGGTCATGACCCAAAACCTAACCGGCCACGGCCCGCCGGGGCGAACCGGTCTCATGTGACGGTCCCGTGTCCCACCCGCCCCGACGAGCGCGTTCCCCCGCGGAACCGACTGTGGCGGCCTGCCGCACGACAGGCCGCCGGGCATGGCCCGTGGCCCCCGCGGCACAACCGCGCCGCCCGCGCTCCGGCACGCCCCGGCCGTCCCGAGCGTGCACCACCCCGCGCCGAGGGCCTCCTTGTCGGCGAACGCCCGCCCGCCCGGTTCAGTGCGCCCCGCCCCCAAGATTGAGCAGGACCACTCCGCCGATGATGAGGGCGATTCCTGCGATCTTGGCGGCGGTCATCGCCTCCCCCATGAAGACCATGCCGATGGCCGCGATGACGGCCGTGCCCACGCCCGACCAGATCGCGTACGCGGTGCCCACGGAGAGAGACTTGAGCGTCAGCGACAGCAGGTAGAAGGCGAGCAGATAGCCGGCCGCGGTGATCAGCGAGGGCCAGAGCCTGGTGAATCCCTCGCTGTACTTCAGCGCGGACGTGGCGACGATCTCCGAGCCGATGGCGCAGGCGAGAAGGACGTAGGGCATGGGGGCGAGCGTACCTCTGGGCGGGGGTGGCTTACGGCGGGCCGGGCTACCGCAGGGGCGGGCTGGGGCCGCCCCTGCGGTAGCGGCGAGCTGCGGCAGGGGCGGGCCGGGGCCGCCCCCGCGGTAGCGGCGAGCTGCGGGTCAGCCGGCGTTCACCGTGAACCAGGTCGCCCGGGACTTCTTCCACTCGGGGTGGGTGAGGTCCTTGGCCTCGGTGCCGTCGCCGTAGAGGTCGGCGGAGCCGTCGTCCGTGATGAACTGCGCCTTGGCCCCGGCCTGGCTCAGGTCGGGCACGTCGACGACGGCCTCCCAGCCGCCCGGGTCGCTGGTCGGCAGATCGGCCCGCTTGACGGGCGTGTGTCCGGCGACGCCGTCCCAGGAGTAGACCGCGTACGGGTCGGAGTTGTCGTCCGCGGCCCACGACCCGGCGACGATCAGGTACTGGTCGGCGGCGTTCTTGCGGATGTCGCGGATGCTGAGCCCGCCGAGGTCGAGCTGGATGGCGCTGCCGAAGACCGGCTTGGCGCCGCTGCCCACCACCTTGTCGAAGTTGGTCACCGGCACGATCAGCGCCTTGCCGCCGCCCGCCGGCGGCACGAGCGGCGCCCGGAACCCGATGTACGCGGTGCTCGTGGAGCCCGGCGCGAACTCCAGGCCCTCCACGTTGAACCCGTCGATCTGCTTGGGCACCTGCCCGTCGGCGGTGCCCGCGGCGAACCCGAACCGGTCCCCGTTGGCGTGGTCCCACGCCACCAGGGAGTCCCGCAGCTTCTTGTACGAGCCGGCGAGCGCGAGCTGGGTGGAGGCGCCCGAACCGGTGACGGTCGTGGTGAAGACGGTGTTGCGGTCCGGCTTGTACGCGCCGTCCTTGTTGTTGCCGAGCGAGCCGGTCCAGTAGATGGTGTTGCCGACGCGGGCCGCGCCCTCGATGTCGATCTCCTTGGAGACCCCGAGCTGGGAGCTGAAGTCCCAGGTCTTCACGGGCGCCCCGGAGGCCGAACGGTCGTACAGGCGAAGCGTGTTGGACTCGTCGTCGGCGACGACGGTGTACCCGCCGCCCACGTCCACGGCGGCGGATGCGTCGCTGGAGCCGGTGAGGTAGCGGGTGTCGGCGGCGTTCTGCACGGCGGCGGAGGCGGCGTAGTGCAGGGTCTTGGTGGCGGTCTTGCCGCCGAGCCCGGTGACCTTGATGGTCAGGTCCGTGTAGCCGCGGGTGTGCGCGGTCACAGCCAGCTGCCGGCTGCCGCCGCTCCCGGTGACAGCGACGTCCCCGGTCCCGGCCACGGAGCTCTTGCTGCTGGCGGACGCGGCCACGGTGAGCGCCGAGGCGTCGGCCCCGCTCTGCGCGACGGTCACGTCGACCACGGGGTCGCCGGTGGCACCCACGGCGCCCGTCAGGTAGGAGGCCGAGAGCGAGAGGGTCGGGGTGCCGTAACTCGCGGCGTGTGCCGGGGCGTTGAGGCCCAGGGCGGCCAGCGTGAGCACGCCGGAGGCGGCCGCGAGGGTCCTGGCGCGGCGGAGCGAAGAGTGGTGCGGCACGGGGTTGGCCTCTCGTCGGCGGGGTGTCGTCGAGTAGGTTCCGTTCGCTCCGCCAAGCGCAGGCGTACGCAATCCGTACGGCGGGCGAACGTCAGTCGATCAGGCTCCGCTTGGGCCGCAGCACGCAGAACTCGTTCCCCTCGGGATCCGCGAGCACCGTGAAGGTGGCCTCCTCCCCCTGCCCCACGTCCACCCGTCGAGCCCCGAGCCCGATGATCCGCTCGACCTCGGCGGCCTGGTCATCGGGGTTGAGGTCGATGTGCAGCCGGTTCTTGACGCTCTTGCGCTCGGGCACCGGAAGGAAGCACATCCCCGGATACGCTGTCTCGTCCGCCCCGATGACGATCTCCTCCGGGTCCTCGAACAAGACCTTCCAGTCGAGGACTTGACACCAGAACCGGGCGAGGGCAGGCAGATCGTGGGCGTCTACTACGAGGTGGTACATGGAAACGGCCATATCCGCAGTCTGCCCCGCCCGATGAGCGGGCGCGCGCGGACACCGTACGAGGCCGAGGACTCGGCGGGCCTCGCCGAGCGCCGGCTTGCCGGCCTCGCCCTCAACCCGGCCGCCCCCGAGGACGTGCTGCTGCGGCTCCTCGCCGCGGGACCTGCCGCGCTCCGCAAGACCCTGTGCCGGGAGAGGCCGTTGCCCGCGGCACTGGTCGACGCGGCGGTCGGGCACCCGGACTGGCGCGTCCGGAGCGCCGTCGCGACCAACCCGCACGTCGACATGGCTCAGCGGCTGCGGCTCGTGGACGATCCCGACTGGCGGGTGCGCGCCCATCTCGCCGCCGGACCGCTCGCCCCTCTCGACGGGCCCCGCGATCCGCTGCCCGACTGGGCCGCGGCCCACATGATCACCACGTATGAGAACGACTGCCTCGGCGACTATTGCTTCACTCTCCGGTTCTCCCCGGAGTTCCGCGCCTCGATGCTCACCCATCCGGAGCCGAAGGTCCGCGCCTTCGGGGTCGGCATGCGCCTGTGGGACGCCTTCTCCGATGAGGAACGGGCCGCCCTCCTCAACGACCCCGACCCGACCGTGCGCGACCGGGCGCTGTCCTGGAAGGACCACCACGACGGCGTCCGCGATCCGGCCCGTGTGGAGGCGGACCTGCCCGCCCGCGTCACGCGCCACCGCAGCTACCTGCTGCTGTTCGGGGCCCTGAGCCGCACCGTCATCGAGGCGGTTCTGACGTCCCCTGCGCGGCCTTCCGAGCGGGTGACCATCGCCGGCAACCACAGCCTTCCCGCCGACACCGTGGCCCTGCTCGCCGGCGACCCCGACCCCGAGGTGCGCCGAACCGTCGCCCTGCGAACTGATTTGACGCACCATCAGGTCATGACTCTCGGCGCCGATCCCGATCCGTCGGTCCGTCTCGCGGCCTCGCAGCATCCGGCGCTGTCGGAGGACGAGCGGGCGGCCATCGACTACGCGGTGGCGGAGGAGGGTCCGTTCCGCACGGTGTGGACCCCGATGCCGCCGGAAGACCGCGCTCAGCTCCGTGCCCTGGCGCTCTCCGGCCACCCGTTGCTGCGCCGCCGCGCGGCGATGGCCGAACACCTCCCCCGGGACCTGGCGGACTCACTCATCGACGACCCCGACCTCGGCGTACGGGTCCTGCTCGCCCAGTACCTTCCGGACCCGCCACCCCGGCTATTGCTCCGCTGCTTCCTCGAATACACCGGCCCGGGCCGCGCGTGCCTGCCGGAACGGCCGGGCTTCCCGACCGCCGGGCTCGCCCGGTACGCCCACCATCCCGACCCTGCCGTACGCGCGCTCGCCGCCGGCGACCCGAAGCTCGCCCCCGCGGCGGCCGACCGGCTCACCCGGGATACGGACGCGTGCGTACGGGACGCGGGCACCCGCCACCCCCGCCTGCCCCTCCCCCGCCTCACGGAGCTGCTCGACGACGAGGAGCTCGCCCCCGCGGCGGCCGCGAACCCGACGCTGCCCGTGACCGTGATGCGGCGCCTGGCCGCGGCCGCGTAAGCGCGAAGAGGCCCCCGGGCACCAAGAGACCCCCGGCACCATGCGGTACCGGGGGTCTCAGGGAACAGACGGGCTCTGCCGTCGAGCGGAACTCAGACGTTGAAGCCCAGCGCGCGCAGCTGCTCGCGGCCGTCGTCGGTGATCTTGTCCGGGCCCCACGGCGGCATCCAGACCCAGTTGATCTTCAGCTCGCTGGCGATGCCGTCGGTCGCGGACTTCGCCTGGTCCTCGATCACATCGGTCAGCGGGCAGGCCGCCGACGTCAGGGTCATGTCCAGCGTGACGACATTGGAGTCGTCGACGTGGATGCCGTAGATCAGGCCGAGGTTGACGACGTCGATGCCCAGCTCGGGGTCGACGACGTCGTACAGCGCCTCGCGGATCTCTTCTTCGGTCGCCGGCTTGATGGCCGCCTCCGCGTTCTCGGTCATGCCGTCTTCCTTTCGGCGACGTCGCCCAGAGCCTGGGCCGTCGCGTCCTTCCACGCCATCCAGCTCAGCAGAGCACACTTCACACGGGCGGGGTACTTGGAGACGCCGGCGAACGCCACCGCGTCCTCCAGGATCTCCTCCATCGCGTCGTCGGGCTCCAACTGGCCCTTGGACTGCATCAGCTCCAGGAAGGTCTCCTGGATGCGCTGCGCGTCGGTCAGCTCCTTGCCGACCAGGAGGTCGTTGAGGACCGAGGCGCTGGCCTGGCTGATGGAGCAGCCGTGGCCCTCGTACGAGACGTCCTCGATGCGGGCGCCGTCGTACTTCACCCGCAGGGTGATCTCGTCGCCGCACGTCGGGTTCACGTGGTGCACCTCGGCGTCACCGTCCCGCAAGCCCCGGCCGTGCGGGTGCTTGTAGTGGTCCAGGATGACGTCCTGGTACATCGAATCAAGCTTCACGTCTCGACCCCTAGCCGAAGAAGTTTCGTACGTGCTCCAGGCCGTCCACCAGGGCGTCGACCTCGGCGGGCGTGGAGTACAGATAGAAAGACGCTCGCGTGGTCGCAGGAATTCCGTAGCGCAGGCAGACCGGACGCGCGCAGTGGTGGCCGACGCGGACCGCGATGCCCTCCTCGTCGAGGACCTGGCCCACGTCGTGCGGGTGGATGTCACCGAGCGTGAAGGAGATCGCCGCGCCGCGGTCCTCGGCCGTGGTGGGGCCGATGATCCGCAGGTCGGGCACCTCAAGGAGGCGCTGGACCGCGTACTCGGTGATCGCGTGCTCATGCGCTGCGATCTTGTCCATGCCGATCGCCGAGAGGTAGTCCACGGCCGCGCCCAGGCCCACGGCCTGCGCGATCGGGGGCGTACCCGCCTCGAACTTGTGCGGCGCCGGAGCGTAGGTGGAGGAGTGCATCGAGACCGTCTCGATCATCTCGCCGCCGCCCAGGAACGGCGGCAGGTCCTCCAGGAGCTCCTGGCGGCCCCACAGGACGCCGATGCCGGTCGGGCCGCACATCTTGTGGCCGGTGAAGGCCACGAAGTCGGCCTGGAGCGCCTGTACGTCCAGCGGCATGTGCGGGGCTGCCTGCGAGGCGTCGATGCAGACCAACGCGCCGACCTGCTGCGCGCGGCGCACGATCGCCTCGACCGGGTTCTGGGTGCCGAGCAGGTTGGAGACCAGCGTGAAGGAGACGATCTTCGTCTTCTCGGTGATGATCTCGTCGATGTCCGACAGGTCGAGCCGGCCGTCGTCGGTCAGGCCGAACCACTTCAGCTTCGCGCCGGTGCGCTGCGCGAGCAGCTGCCACGGCACGATGTTGGAGTGGTGCTCCATCTCCGTGATGACGATCTCGGTGTCGCTGTCCACGCGGTAGGGCTCGTCGGCCCAGCCCAGCATGTTGGCGACGAGGTTGAGCGATTCCGAGGCGTTCTTGGTGAAGATGACCTCGTTGCGGCTGGGCGCGTTGATGAACCGCGCGACCTTGTCGCGGGCACCCTCGTACAGCGCCGTGGCCTCCTCGGCTACCAGGTACACGCCGCGGTGCACATTGGCGTTGTGCTGCTCGTAGTACTCGTTGAGCGCGTCGAGCACCTGGCGCGGCTTCTGCGAGGTCGCAGCGCTGTCGAGGTAGACGATCTTCTTCCCGTCGTGGACCACACGGTCCAGCAAGGGGAAGTCCTTGCGGATCGCCTCGTCCAGGAGAGCGGACTGGGTGAGGAGGCCCGGCAGCTGTGTCACTCGGAAGCGCCACCCTTCGTGTACGACGTGTAGCCCTCGGCCTCGAGCTTGTCGGCGAGCTCGGCGCCGCCGGACTCGACGATGCGGCCACCCGCGAAGACGTGGACGTAGTCGGGCTTGATGTAGCGCAGGATGCGCGTGTAGTGGGTCACCAGGAGGGTGCCGACCTCGCCGTTCTCACGGACGCGGTTGATGCCCTCGGAGACCTGGCGCAGCGCGTCGACGTCGAGGCCGGAGTCGGTCTCGTCGAGGATCGCGATCTTCGGCTTGAGGAGCTCCAGCTGGAGGATCTCGTGGCGCTTCTTCTCACCGCCGGAGAAGCCCTCGTTGACGTTGCGCTCGGCGAAGGCCGGGTCCATCTGGAGCTGCTCCATCGCGGACTTGACCTCCTTCACCCAGGTGCGCAGCTTGGGCGCCTCGCCGCGGATCGCGGTGGCGGAGGTGCGCAGGAAGTTGGAGACCGAGACGCCGGGGACCTCGACCGGGTACTGCATGGCGAGGAAGACGCCGGCGCGGGCGCGCTCGTCGACGGACATCTCCAGGACGTCCTCGCCGTCGAGCGTGACGGTGCCGCTGGTGATCTTGTACTTGGGGTGCCCGGCCAGTGAGTACGCCAGGGTCGACTTGCCGGAGCCGTTGGGGCCCATGATGGCGTGGGTCTCGCCCTGCTTCACGGTCAGGTCGACGCCCTTGAGGATCTCCTTCGTACCGTTCTCGGTGTCGACGGAGACGTGCAGGTCGCGGATTTCAAGCGTTGCCATGGGGAACTCAGGACTCCTGGGTGACGGAGACGAGCACATCGTCCCCTTGGATCTGTACGGGGTATACGGGCACGGGGCGCGTCGCGGGGAGGCCGGACGGCTTGCCGGTGCGGAGGTCGAAGCTGGAGCCGTGCAGCCAGCACTCGATGGCGCAGTCCTCGACCTCGCCCTCCGAGAGCGACACGTTCGCATGCGAGCAAATGTCGTTGATCGCGAACACCTCACCCTCGGTCTTGACGAGGGACACCGGCGTGCCGTCGATCTCCACCCGCTTGGGGGTGTCACTCTCCAGCTCGCTCAGCGCACAGGCTTTGACGAAGGCCATCAGACGGCAGCCTCCAGCTCCGTCTCGATCTTCGCCAGGAGGCGCTCCTCGACGTCCGGCAGACCGATCTGCTGGACGAGCTCCGCGAAGAAGCCGCGCACGACCAGGCGGCGCGCCTCCATCGGCGGGATGCCGCGCGACATCAGGTAGAAGAGCTGCTCGTCGTCGAAGCGGCCGGTGGCCGAGGCGTGACCGGCACCGGCGATCTCGCCGGTCTCGATCTCCAGGTTCGGCACCGAGTCGACGCGGGCGCCGTCGGTGAGGACCAGGTTGCGGTTCATCTCGTAGGTGTCCGTGCCCTCGGCCTTGGCCTGGATGAGGACGTCACCGATCCACACGGCGTGCGCGTCGTCGCCCTGGAGGGCGCCCTTGTACACGGCGTTGGACTTGCAGTGCGGGGTGTTGTGGTCGACCAGGAGGCGGTGCTCCTGGTGCTGGCCCTTGTCGGTGAAGTACAGGCCGAACAGCTCGGCCTCACCGCCGGTGCCGGCGTAGGAGACCCGCGGGTGCAGCCGGACCAGGTCGCCGCCGAAGGTGACCACGAACGACTTGAAGGTGGCGTCGCGGCCGATCAGCGCGTTGTGCTGGGAGACGTGGACGGCCTTGTCGTCCCAGTCCTGCACGGAGACGACGGTCAGCTTGGCGCCGTCACCGAGGAGGTAGTCGACGTTGGCGGCGAGCACCGCGTCGCCGGTGTGGTCGATGACCACGACGGCTTCGGCGAAGGCGCCGAGCTCGATGACCTGGTGGCCGTAGGCCACGCCGCCCTCGCCGTGCACGGCCAGCCGGATCGGCTCGGTGAGCACCATGTCCTTGGGGACGGACACGACGGAGGCCTTCTCGAAGGATGAGTACGCCTGGGCCGCGACGCGGTCCACCGGGGTGCCGGCCTTGCCCAGACGGGCGTCGTCGCGCCCGACGGTCTCGACGACGACGCCCTCGGGCGCGTCCACGGTGACCGTCACCCCGTCACCGGTGGCGACGGCGGTGCCGTCGTGCAGCCCGCGCAGCCGCTCCAGCGGCGTGAACCGCCACTCCTCCTCGCGGCCGTGCGGGACCGGGAAGTCCGCGACGTCGAAGGACGGAGGGACGCTCATGCGGGTGGCGACGGTCGACTCGGCGGCCACCGCGATGGAGCCGGCCGTGGTGGAACCGGCCGGGATGTTCTGAGCCTCAGCCATGGCTGTCGTAGTGCTCTCTTCCTGAATCAGAATCTGCTCAACTGCCGGACGGGGAACGGTCGTTATCCGACCGAGCCCTCCATCTGCAGCTCGATCAGCCGGTTGAGCTCAAGGGCGTACTCCATGGGGAGCTCCTTGGCGATCGGCTCGACGAAGCCGCGCACGATCATCGCCATCGCCTCGAACTCGGTCAGACCGCGGCTCATCAGGTAGAAGAGCTGGTCCTCGGAGACCTTCGAGACGGTCGCCTCGTGGCCCATGGAGACGTCGTCCTCGCGGACGTCGACGTAGGGGTAGGTGTCCGAGCGGGAGATCGTGTCGACGAGCAGCGCGTCGCAGAGCACGTTCGACTTGGAGCCGTGGGCGCCCTCGCCGATCTCCACGAGACCGCGGTAGGAGGTGCGGCCGCCGCCTCGCGCCACCGACTTGGAGACGATGTTGGAGGAGGTGTTCGGCGCCATGTGGACCATCTTGGAGCCGGCGTCCTGGTGCTGGCCCTCGCCCGCGAAGGCGATGGAGAGCGTCTCGCCCTTGGCGTGCTCGCCCATCAGGTAGACGGCCGGGTACTTCATGGTGACCTTGGAACCGATGTTGCCGTCGATCCACTCCATGGTCGCGCCCTCGTACGCCACGGCGCGCTTGGTGACCAGGTTGTAGACGTTGTTCGACCAGTTCTGGATCGTCGTGTAGCGGCAGCGGCCGCCCTTCTTGACGATGATCTCGACGACGGCGCTGTGCAGCGAGTCCGAGGAGTAGATCGGCGCGGTGCAGCCCTCGACGTAGTGGACGTACGCGTCCTCGTCGACGATGATCAGCGTCCGCTCGAACTGGCCCATGTTCTCCGTGTTGATACGGAAGTAGGCCTGCAGCGGGATGTCGACGTGGACACCCTTGGGCACGTAGATGAACGAGCCGCCGGACCACACCGCGGTGTTCAGCGACGCGAACTTGTTGTCGCCGACCGGGATGACGGTGCCGAAGTACTCCTGGAAGAGCTCGGGGTGCTCCTTCAGGGCGGTGTCGGTGTCGAGGAAGATGACGCCCTGCTCCTCCAGGTCCTCACGGATCTGGTGGTAGACGACCTCGGACTCGTACTGGGCCGCGACACCGGCCACCAGGCGCTGCTTCTCCGCCTCGGGGATGCCGAGCTTGTCGTACGTGTTCTTGATGTCCGCGGGCAGGTCCTCCCAGGACGCCGCCTGCTTCTCGGTCGACCGCACGAAGTACTTGATGTTGTTGAAGTCGATGCCGGAGAGGTCGGAGCCCCAGTTCGGCATGGGCTTCTTGTCGAACAGCCGCAGGCCCTTGAGGCGCAGCTTCAGCATCCACTCCGGCTCGTTCTTCTTCTGCGAGATGTCGCGGACGACAGCCTCGGAAAGACCGCGCTTGGCAGCGGCGCCGGCCGCGTCGGAGTCGGCCCAGCCGTATTCGTACGTGCCCAGGCCATCAAGCTCAGGGTGGGCAGTCTCCGTGGGGAGCGTCATGCGGGGTTCCTCCCGGCCGTGCTTGCAGATGCTTGCTGGTGTGTGGTCTGTGGTGGCGCGCCGTGCGGGATGAACGTGGTGCAGACGCCATCGCCGTGGGCGATCGTCGCCAGGCGCTGCACATGTGTTCCCAGGAGGCGGGAGAAGAATTCCGTCTCCGCCTCGCACAGCTGCGGGTACCGCTCGGCGGCGTGGGCGACCGGGCAGTGGTGCTGGCACAGCTGCTCGCCCCGCTGCGGAAGAGGTGCGCTGCGCGCCGTAGCAGCGTACCCGTCGGCGCTCAAGGCCTTGGCCAGGGCTTGGGTGCGCTCCGCAGGCTCCGCGGCCTCGATCGCGTCCCGGTACGCCACGGCTTGAGCCTCGATGCGGGCCCGCGCGAACGCCGCGACGGCTTCCTCGCCGGCCGCGCCGCCGCCCGCGGACTGCTCGATCCAGTGCAGGGCGTCGACGGCGAGCTTGTCGTAGGACTGCTCGAAGGCGTCCCGGCCGCAGTCGGTCAGGGCGAAGACCTTGGCCGGGCGGCCGCGGGTCCGCGCGCCGTACACACGCTGTTCGCGCGGCACGACGACCTCGTCGGCGACGAGCGCGTCGAGGTGGCGGCGGACGGCGGCCTGGGTGAGGCCGAGGCGCTTCGCGAGGTCCTGGGCGGTCGAGGGCCCGTGGTCCAGGATGGAGCGCGCGACGCGGTTGCGGGTGGACCGCTCACCGGTCGCGAGTTCCTCCTGGGGAGCCTCGCCGACGTTTTTCACAACACCATTGTTGCGTAATTCCTCAGGGCCTGACAACCCACGTCCGATCACCGAGCGGTGCATTGCATCACTTAGGCAAACCTAAGATGACCTGCGGAAACGATCTTTGATCGATCGGTACGGGCCATAATCCGGTGGCTCCCGCGACACCTCTGCGGCAGACTCCCCCACCATGCCCACACCGCCTGTGACCGGCCCTTTGTGCACACGCGAGACGCTCGCGGACGACCTGCGCGCGCTGGGGGTCCGCCCCGGCGAGACGCTCCTCGTGCACTCCTCCCTGAAGTCGCTCGGCTGGGTCTGCGGAGGCGCGCCCACAGTCGTCCGATCTCTTCTCGACACGCTGGGCGAAACGGGCACGCTGGTGGTCCCCGCCTTCTCCAACGACAACTCCGACCCCGCCCCATGGCGCCGCCCCGCCGTGCCCGAGGAGTGGTGGGAGACCATCCGGGGCGCCCTCCCCGCGTACGACCCGCGCACCACCCCGAGCCGGGGTGTCGGGGTGATACCCGAGGCCGTGCGCACCTGGCCCGGCGCGCTGCGCAGCGACCACCCGCAGTGTTCTTTCGCGGCGATCGGCCCGGGCGCGTCGCGGATCACCGCCGGCCACCCGCTCGACTGCGCCCTGGGCGAGCGCAGCCCGCTGGCCCGCCTGGAGGAAGCGGGCGCCCGCGTGCTGCTGCTCGGCGCCGGATTCGGCTCCTGCACCTCCTTCCACCTGGCGGAGTACCGGGTGCCTGGCCCCGTCGTCGACGTGTCGTTCGCCGCGACGACCCCGCGGGGCCGGGAGTGGCTCACCGTCCGCGACACTGCCCTCGACAGCGAGGACTTCGCCGAGCTGGGCGCCGACTTCGAACGGGACGCGCGGAGCGTGGAGCGCGGCCGGGCCGGCGCGGCCGTGTGCCGCCTGTTCCCGGTCCGGGACGCGGTCTCCTACGCGACGCGCTGGCTGCCCGTCCATCGCCCGTACGAGGGATGAGGCGGCCGCCGGGCCCCCACGCCGGGGGACCCGGCACCCAGGCCTAGACTTGCCGGTCATGAACAGCGAGCCCGTCGTCCAGGTCGTGGGCCTGGTCAAGCGGTACGGATCCAAGACCGCCGTGAACGGCCTCGACCTCACGGTCGGCGCGGGCACCGTGACGGCCGTCCTCGGCCCCAACGGCGCCGGCAAGACCACCACCATCGAGACCTGCGAGGGCTACCGCAGGCCCGACGCGGGCACCGTGCGCGTCCTCGGCCTGGACCCCGTCGCCGACGCCGGGCGCCTCAAGCCGCGTATCGGCGTGATGCTCCAGTCCGGCGGCGTCTACTCCGGCGCCCGCGCCGACGAAATGCTCCGCCACATGGCGAAACTCCACGCCCACCCGCTGGACGTGGACGCGCTCATCGAGCGCCTGGGGCTCGGCAGTTGCGGCCGCACCACCTACCGCAGGCTCTCCGGCGGCCAGCAGCAGCGCCTCGCGCTCGCCATGGCCGTCATCGGCCGCCCCGAACTGGTCTTCCTGGACGAGCCGACCGCGGGCCTCGACCCGCAGGCCCGCCGCGCCACCTGGGACCTCGTGCGCGAGCTGCGCGCCGACGGCGTCTCGGTGGTCCTCACCACGCACTTCATGGACGAGGCCGAGACGCTCGCGGACGGCGTGGCCATCGTCGACGCGGGCAAGGTCGTCGCCGAGGGCTCCCCCGAGCAGCTCTGCAAGGGCGGCGCCGAGAACACCCTGCGCTTCACCGGCCGCCCCGGCCTCGACCTCGGCTCGCTCCTCAAGGCGCTGCCGGACGGCTCTGCCGCGGCCGAGCTGACGCCCGGCGCGTACCGCATCACCGGCACCATCGACCCCCAGCTGCTCGCCACCGTCACCACCTGGTGCGCCCAGCACGGCGTGATGCCCGACGGCATCTCGGTCGAGCGCCACACGCTTGAGGACGTCTTCTTGGAGCTCACCGGCAAGGAGCTGCGCGCATGAGCGCTGGTACGTACGCACCGAAGCCCGGCGCCGCGCCGCTCGGGCGGATGATCGGGGCGCAGACCGCCCTGGAGACGCGGATGCTGCTGCGCAACGGCGAGCAGTTGCTGCTCACCGTGATCATCCCGAGCCTCCTGCTGGTGCTGTTCTCGAGCGTCGACATCATCGACACCGGCGCGGGCAAGTCCGTCGACTTCCTGGCGCCCGGCATCCTCGCGCTCGCCGTCATGTCGACCGCGTTCACCGGCCAGGCCATCGCGACCGGCTTCGAGCGGCGGTACGGGGTGCTCAAGCGGCTCGGCGCGTCGCCGCTGCCGCGCTGGGCGCTGATGACGTCCAAGACGCTCGCCGTGCTCGTCACCGAGGTGCTCCAGGTCGTCCTGCTCACGGTCATCGCCTTCGCTCTCGGCTGGTCCCCGCACGGCAATCCGCTCGCCGTGCTGCTCCTGCTGGTGCTCGGCACCGCCGCCTTCTCGGGGCTCGGGCTGCTCATGGCGGGCACCCTGAAGGCAGAGGCCACGCTCGCCGCGGCCAACCTCGTCTTCCTGCTGCTCCTGGTGGCCGGCGGGGTCATCGTGCCGATGGACAAGTTCCCGGGCGGCGTCCAGTCCGTGCTGAACCTGCTCCCCATCTCGGCCCTCTCCGACGGGCTGCGCGACGTGCTGGCGAACGGCGCCGCCATGCCGTGGGGCGACCTCGGGATCCTCGCGGTCTGGGCGGTCCTGGGCCTCGGTGCGGCGGCGAAGTTCTTCCGCTGGGAGTGAGCCGAGGCCATACGGGGAGTGACTTCCCTCCCGGTACGGCCCGCCGCACCCCCCTCGTGAAAACATGCACAAACGGGCGCCTACGATAGGGCCCATGCCGAAAGTGACCCGCGCCGATGTGACCGCAGCGGCCCGCAATCCGCTTCTCTACATCGCGCAGCGTTGGACCGCCTCCCCCCTGGTCGTGCGGCGCGCGGCCCTCGCCGCACTCGTCATGGCCGTCGCCATCGTGGTGACCGGCGGCGCGGTCCGGCTCACCGGCTCGGGGCTCGGCTGCCCCACCTGGCCCAAGTGCACCAGCGACAGCCTGACCGCCACCAGCGAGATGGGCTTCCGCGGCGCCATCGAGTTCACCAACCGCATGCTCACCTACGTGCTGTGTGCCGCGGTCGGCTGGGCGATCATCGCGGCCCGCTCCGCGAAGCCCTGGCGGCGCCCGCTGACCCGGCTCGGCTGGGTGCAGTTCTGGGTGGTCATGGGCAACGCGATCCTCGGCGGCATCGTCGTCCTGGTGGGGCTCAACCCGTACACGGTGGCCGCCCACTTCCTGCTCTCCAGCGCACTCATCGCGGTCGCCGTCATCACCTGGCAGCGCACTCAGGAGGGCGACGGAGCGCCAAGGCCCTTGGTGGGCAAGGCAGTTGTGCAGCTGACCTGGCTTCTGGTGGGCGCGTCGGCCGCGCTCATCGCGGTCGGCACGATCGTCACCGGCACCGGCCGCCACCCCGGCGACTCCAAGGACGTGCCGCGCATTCCGCTCGACTGGACGATGATCACGCAGCTGCACGCGGATCTCGCCTGGATCGTCGTGGCTCTCTCCGTCGCCCTGTGGTTCGTCCTGAAGGCCGTCGACGCACCCGCCGGGCCGCGCGCCCGGGCCCGGGACCTGGTCCTGGTGCTGCTCGGCCAGGGCGTGATCGGTTACGTCCAGTACTTCCTGAAGACGCCCGAGATCCTGGTCGGCCTGCACATGCTGGGCTCGTGCCTGGTGTGGATCGCGGTGCTGCGGGTGCTGCTCTCGCTGCGCGAGCGGCCGGAGCTCCCGGCCGAGGTGCCGGCCCAGGCCGACTCCGCCCTGAGCCACGCCTGAGGGGCCTGGCAAACCGGGCTAGGCCGGGTCCGGTAGCCCGTAGACCCGTCTCGCGTTGCCCGCCGCGATCAGCCCCGCCACCCGCTGCGCGTCCGCGCGTGACCACGCGCCCTCGTCCACCCAGCCGCCCAGCACCCGGCCGAGCGCCTCGGCGAAGAGCCGCGCGCCCACCACGTGCAGCTCGGGAAGCCCGCACGCTCCGCTGGAGTAGAGCAGTTTCCCGAAGGGAGCCAGCTCCAGGATTTCCGCCAGTACGGCGGCGGCGCGGGCTCCCGTGCGCACCAGGGCGGGCCCGACATCCGCGTACACATGCGGGTGGAGACCGGCCAGATGCGCGGCCTGGCGGTGGTACGGATAGCCGTGGAGCAGCACCAGATTCGTGCCGAGCCCGCCCGTCGCGTCCGCGAATCCGGCGAGCAGCATCGGGTCGGCCATGCCCACCTGGAGCTGGAGCGGGCGGCCGCAGGCGACGGCGCTCCACAGCAGGTGGCGCAGGAGGACGGGGTCGTCGAGGCGGTCGTGTTTGCGCCGGCCCGCCAGCCACCGCCCGGCCGCGCCGCGCACCTCCCCCGGGCCCGGCGGCTCCGGGTCGAGTCCCTCGCGTACGGCCGCCACCGAGGCGAAGGCGATGGCCGAGTGCGCCGCGGTGTGCATGGCTTCGGCGAGGTTGGCGAGGAAGGACTCGACGGTTCCGGAGGTGTCGGCGACCTGTTCGGCGAGGAGTTCGAGTCGGACGATCTCATGGGCGTCGGCCGCGCCCGCCGCGGCGATCTCGTGGGGCGCGGTGAGGTCGCCGGGCAGCCCGGTGTCCACCAGATAGGTGGAGACCCCGGAGCCCCTCAACAGGCGTCTGCCCGACTCCAGTACGCCCAGCTCGCGGCGGCGGGCCAGATAGCGGGCCGGCGGGCAGTGCGGCTCAAGGCCGAGGAGCGGGGGACACCAGCGGCGTACGGCGAAGCCGGTCTGGGTGTCGAAGAAGGTGGTGCCGGGTGCGGGGAGCGTTCCGGTGCGGCCGAGGGCCGTCTCGAAGGTGCCGAGGCCCAGCTCGGTGCGCAGGATGCCGTGGCAGTACTGGTCCACCAGGGTCGGGGTGTCGATCATCCGGGGCTCCCTGGGGTGGACGCGCTTGTACCCCTCCTAACGGGTGAGCCCCGGATCGGTATTGATCGGCTGCCGCTCAGCTGTTCTTCGGACCGCCGAGCTGGATGCCGGCCATGCGGCTCCACTCGTACGGGCCGGTCTTCACCTTGGCGGCGAACTCGCCGTCGAAGTCCTCGTGGACGGTGATCCCGGACTTCTCGACGGCGCTCAGCGCGACGGCGTGGGTGGGGGCCACCAGGTCGCCCCAGCCGCCGTCCTCGCCGACCAGCACGATGCGGGCGCCCTTCTGGCCGAGGTACGCGATCTGGCCCTCGGCGCCGCCGTGCTCCTTGGCGAAGGAGCCGATCAGGCGGGCCAGCCTGGCCGCGTGCCGTTCGGCCTTCGCGGCCTGCTTCTCGTCAACCTGGGTGTCTGCCATGCCGCGATGCTACTAGCGGGTAGATCCGGGAGCGACAAGAGGGGCCAGTGGCTTGCGCCACTGGCCCCTCAGCCGTACGAACAAGGGGGTCAGCGCAGGAACGGGTCCACCGCGACGGCCACGAAGAGCAGCGACACGTAGGTGATGGACCAGTGGAACAGGCGCATCTCCTTGAGCTTGGTGCCGGTGGTGTCGTTCTTGGCACGGGACTGGAGCGCGTGCGCCTCCCACAGCCACCAACCGCCGGAGACCAGCGCGACCACCGTGTAGAACCAGCCCGTGTAGCCGAGCGGCGTCAGCAGCAGTGAGACGGCGACCATCACCCAGCTGTAGAGGACGATCTGACGGGCCACGACCTTGTTGGAGGCGACCACCGGCAGCATCGGCACGCCGACCCGGGCATAGTCCTCCTTGACCTTCATGGACAGCGGCCAGTAGTGCGGCGGCGTCCAGAAGAACATGACGAGGAACAGGATGACCGGCGCCCACGACATCGAGTCGGTGACCGAGGACCATCCGATGAGCACCGGCAGACAGCCCGCGATGCCGCCCCACACGATGTTCTGCGAGGTCCGGCGCTTGAGGAGCATCGTGTACACGACGACGTAGAAGAGCAGCGCACCGAGCGAGAGGGCGGCCGAGAGCCAGTTGACGAGGAGCCCGAACCACAGCGTCGAGATGACGCCGAGCGAGATGCCGAAGACCAGGCATTCACGCGGCGAGACCATGCCGGTCACCAGCGGACGCTGGGAGGTGCGGTCCATCAGCGCGTCGATGTCGCGGTCGATGTACATGTTCAGGGCGTTTGCGCCGCCCGCTGAGAGGTACCCGCCCAGTGTGGTGGCGAAGACCAGCCACAGTGGGGGAACGCCCTGCTCGGCCAGGAACATCACCGGAATGGTGGTGATGAGGAGCAGTTCGATGATCCGTGGCTTGGTCAGCGCCACAAAGGCCTTGACGCGGGCCCCGAATGGCCGATGGCCCCCCGGGCTGGGAGTCAAGACGACCCCTGCGGGTCGGGACTCGACGGCCGTCACGCACACCCCTGACAGAGAATTCCCAGCAAGTCCCCGGTGATCCGGGACGTTCCCGGACGTGAAGGCCCGGTTAAGACTTGCGCGTACCACGCCACTGTAGACGTTGCCCATAGGCCGCCATCCCCGGGGGTGGGGTCGTGTTGGGGATGGTTCGCCGGGAGGCGGATTTCGCCGGTCCCCGGCACCCTGGACGTGTCCGTCTCAACCTGCGGTAAGTCGAAAAAATGAGCGTTCCTGCGGGGGTAGGCTCGACAACGCCCGGTGCGCCCTCAGTCACCGGGATACGACATGTGGAGAGGAGCCCTGACTCAGGGTGAGCACCAAGCCGACCACCACAGACCTCCAGTGGACCGAGCTGGACCAGCGGGCCGTAGACACCGGCCGCGTACTGGCCGCGGATGCCGTACAGAAGGTCGGCAACGGCCATCCAGGTACGGCGATGAGCCTCTCGCCGGCCGCGTACACCCTCTTCCAGAAGGTGATGCGGCACGACCCGGCGGACGCCGACTGGGTGGGCCGCGACCGTTTCGTCCTTTCCGCGGGCCACTCGTCCCTGACCCTCTACATCCAGCTGTACCTGGCCGGCTTCGGCCTGGAGCTGGATGACCTCAAGGCGTTCCGGACCTGGGGTTCCAAGACCCCCGGCCACCCGGAGTACGGCCACACCACCGGCGTCGAGACGACGACGGGCCCGCTGGGCCAGGGTGTCGCCAACGCGGTGGGCATGGCGATGGCCGCCCGCTACGAGCGTGGCCTGTTCGACCCGGAGGCGGCCCCCGGCACCTCCCCGTTCGACCACTTCGTCTTCGCGATCGCCGGTGACGGCTGCCTCCAGGAGGGCATCTCCTCCGAGGCGTCCTCGCTCGCCGGCCACCAGCAGCTCGGCAACCTAATCCTGCTGTGGGACGACAACCACATCTCGATCGAGGGCGACACCGAGACCGCCGTCTCCGAGGACACCGTCAAGCGGTACGAGGCGTACGGCTGGCACGTCCAGCGCGTCGCGCCGAAGCCCGACGGCGACCTGGACCCGGAGGCGCTGTACGACGCGATCGAGGCCGCGAAGGCCGTCACCGACCGGCCGTCGTTCATCGCGATGCGCTCGATCATCGCCTGGCCCGCCCCGAACGCGCAGAACACCGAGGCCGCGCACGGCTCGGCGCTCGGCGACGACGAGGTGGCCGCCACCAAGCGCGTCCTCGGCTTCGACCCCGAGCAGTCCTTCTTCGTGGCCGACGAGGTGCTCGCGCACACCCGCGAGGCGCTCGACCGCGGCCGTGAGGCCAAGGCCGAGTGGGAGAAGACGTTCGCCGCGTGGCGCACCGCCAACCCGCAGCGCGCCGCCGAGTTCGACCGCATCAACGCGGGTGAGCTGCCCGAGGGCTGGGAGTCGCATCTCCCCGTCTTCGAGACCGGCAAGGCCGTCGCCACCCGCGCCGCCTCCGGCAAGGTCCTTCAGGCACTCGGCGCGGTCATGCCCGAGCTGTGGGGCGGCTCCGCCGACCTCGCCGGCTCGAACAACACGACCATCGACAAGACGTCGTCGTTCCTGCCGGCCGGCAACCCGCTGCCCGAGGCCGACCCGTACGGCCGCACCGTGCACTTCGGCATCCGCGAGCACTCCATGGCCGCGGAGATGAACGGCATCGCACTGCACGGCCACACCCGCATCTACGGCGGCACCTTCCTGGTGTTCTCCGACTACATGCGCAACGCCGTGCGTCTTTCCGCGCTGATGCACCTGCCGGTCACCTACGTGTGGACGCACGACTCGGTCGGCCTCGGCGAGGACGGTCCGACGCACCAGCCGGTCGAGCACCTCGCTTCGCTGCGCGCCATCCCCGGCCTCAACGTGGTCCGCCCCGCGGACGCCAACGAGACCGCCATCGCCTGGCACGAAATCCTCCGGCGCTACACCAAGGTGTACGGCAAGGGGGCCCCGCACGGCCTCGTGCTGACCCGCCAGGGCGTGCCGACGTACGAGGTCAACCAGGACGCAGCCAAGGGCGGCTACGTGCTCCTGGACGCCGAAGGCGGCGATGCCCAGGTCGTGCTCATCGGCACCGGCTCCGAGGTGCAGCTCGCCGTCGAGGCGCGCGAGCAGCTCCAGGCCGCCGGCGTTCCGACCCGTGTGGTCTCGATGCCGTGCGTGGAGTGGTTCGAGGCGCAGGACCAGGCGTACCGGGACAGCGTCCTGCCGCCCTCGGTCCGGGCACGCGTCGCGGTCGAGGCCGGTATCGGTCTGACCTGGCACCGCTTCGTGGGTGACGCGGGCCGCATCGTCTCGCTGGAGCACTTCGGCGCTTCGGCGGACGGCAAGGTCCTGTTCAAGGAGTTCGGCTTCACTGCCGAGCACGTGGCCGCAGCCGCCCGGGAATCCATCGACGCCGCCAAGCGCTGACGCCGGTATACGAACTAGTAGGAGATGCATTTCTCATGACAGACGCACTCAAGCGCCTCTCCGACGAAGGCGTCGCGATCTGGCTCGACGACCTGTCGCGCAAGCGGATCACGTCCGGCAACCTGGCCGAGCTGATCGACCAGTCGCACGTGGTCGGTGTCACCACCAACCCGTCCATCTTCCAGAAGGCGATCAGCCAGGGTGACGGGTACGACACCCAGCTGACCGACCTCGCGGCCCGCAAGGTGACCGTCGAAGAGGCCATCCGCATGATCACGACGGCTGACGTGAGGGACGCCGCCGACATCCTGCGCCCGGTCTTCGACGCCACCGACGGCCAGGACGGCCGGGTCTCCATCGAGGTCGACCCGCGCCTGGCGCACAACACGAGGGCGACGGTCGCCGAGGCCAAGCAGCTCGCGTGGCTGGTGGACCGCCCGAACACGCTCATCAAGATCCCGGCCACCGAGGCGGGTCTGCCGGCGATCGCCGAGACCATCGGGCTCGGCATCAGCGTCAATGTCACGCTGATCTTCTCCCTTGAGCGCTACCGCAAGGTCATGGACGCCTACCTGACCGGCCTGGAGAAGGCCAAGGAGCGCGGCCTGGACCTGTCGAAGATCCACTCCGTGGCGTCCTTCTTCGTGTCCCGTGTGGACACGGAGATCGACAAGCGGATCGACGCGCTCGGCACCGACGAGGCCAAGGCCGCCCGCGGCAAGGCGGGTCTGGCCAACGCGCGCCTGGCCTACCAGGCGTACGAGGAGGTCTTCTCCTCCGACCGCTGGGCCGCGCTCGACAAGGCGCACGCCAACAAGCAGCGCCCGCTGTGGGCCTCGACCGGTGTCAAGGACAAGGCGTACAAGGACACCCTGTACGTGGACGACCTGGTGGCGCCGAACACGGTGAACACCATGCCGGAGGCCACTCTTGAGGCCACCGCCGACCACGGGCAGATCACCGGTGACACGGTGACCGGCACCTACGAGCAGGCGCGTGCCGAGCTCGACGCCCTGGAGAAGCTGGGGATCTCCTACGACGAGGTCGTGCAGCTCCTGGAGGACGAGGGCGTCGAGAAGTTCGAAGGCGCCTGGAACGACCTGCTCAAGTCCACCGAGGCGGAGCTCAAGCGCCTCGCACCCTCGGAGGCGTAAATCTTGACTGCGATTCGCCAAGCGAATCCGCTTCGTGACGCCGCAGACCGACGGCTCCCGCGTATCGCGGGGCCGTCGGGCCTGGTGATCTTTGGCGTCACGGGCGATTTGTCCCGTAAAAAGTTGATGCCCGCCGTCTATGACCTCGCCAACCGCGGTCTGCTGCCGCCGGGCTTCTCGCTGATCGGCTTCGCCCGCCGCGAGTGGCAGGACGAGGACTTCGCCCAAGAGGTCCACGACGCCGTCAAGGCGCACGCCCGCACCCCGTTCCGTGAGGAGGTCTGGCAGCAGCTCATCCAGGGGATGCGCTTCGTCCAGGGCGACTTCGACGACGACGACGCGTTCGAGACCCTGAAGTCCACGATCCAGGAGCTCGACAAGGCGCAGGGCACGGGCGGCAACTACGCCTTCTACCTGTCGGTGCCGCCGAAGTTCTTCCCCAAGGTCGTCCAGCAGCTCAAGAAGCACGGGCTCGCCGACCAGAAGAACGGCTCCTGGCGCCGCGCGGTCATCGAGAAGCCGTTCGGCCACGACCTGGTCTCCGCGGAGGAGCTCAACCAGGTCGTGCACGAGGTCTTCCCGCCCAACGAGGTCTTCCGGATCGACCACTACCTGGGCAAGGAGACCGTTCAGAACATCCTGGCCCTGCGGTTCGCGAACACCATGTTCGAGCCGCTGTGGAACCGCAGTTACGTCGACCACGTGCAGATCACGATGGCCGAGGACATCGGCATCGGCGGCCGGGCCGGCTACTACGACGGCATCGGCGCGGCCCGTGACGTCATCCAGAACCACCTGATGCAGCTCATGGCGCTGACCGCGATGGAGGAGCCCGCCTCCTTCGACGCGGACGCGCTGGCGGCGGAGAAGACCAAGGTGCTCGGCGCCGTACGGCTGCCCAAGGACCTCGGCAAGTCCACCGTGCGTGCGCAGTACGCGGCCGGGTGGCAGGGCGGCGAGAAGGCCGTCGGCTACCTCCAGGAAGACGGTATCGACCCCAAGTCGAAGACCGACACCTATGCCGCGATCAAGCTGGAGATCGACAACCGCCGCTGGGCGGGCGTGCCGTTCTATCTGCGCACCGGCAAGCGGCTCGGCCGGCGCGTCACCGAGATCGCGGTGGTCTTCCAGCGCGCTCCCCACTCCCCCTTCGACCACACCGCCACGGAGGAGCTGGGCCAGAACGCCCTGGTCATCCGGGTGCAGCCGGACGAGGGCGTGACGGTGCGCTTCGGCTCCAAGGTGCCGGGCACCTCGATGGAGGTCCGGGACGTCTCCATGGACTTCGCGTATGGCGAGTCCTTCACGGAGTCGAGCCCCGAGGCCTACGAGCGCCTCATCCTGGACGTCCTGCTGGGCGACTCCAACCTCTTCCCGCGCGTGGAGGAGGTCGAGCTGTCCTGGAAGATCCTCGACCCGATCGAGAAGTACTGGGACGCACACGGCAAGCCCGCCCAGTACCCCTCGGGGACCTGGGGTCCCGACGAGGCGGACGAAATGCTCGCACGAGACGGACGGAGCTGGCGTCGGCCATGAAGATCGACCTTACGGACACCACGTCCAGCAAGATCAACAAGGCGCTCGTGCAGGGCCGCAGGGCCGTGGGCACCCCCGCGGTCGGCATGGTGCTCACCCTCGTCATCGTCACCGACGAGGAGAACGCGTACGACGCCCTGAGGGCGGCGGGCGAGGCCTCGCGCGAGCACCCCTCGCGCACGCTCGTCGTCATCAAGCGCGTCTCGCGTTCGCCCCGCGACCGCACCGCCTCCCGCCTCGACGCCGAGGTGCGGGTCGGCGCGGACGCCGGCACCGGCGAGACGGTGATGCTGCGGATGTACGGCGAGGTGCTCAACCACGCCCAGTCCGTGGTGCTCCCGCTGCTGCTTCCGGACGCGCCGGTCGTCGTCTGGTGGCCGGTGAACGCGCCGATCGACCCGGCGCAGGACCCGCTGGGCGCGCTCGCCCAGCGCCGGGTGACCGACACCTACGCGGCCGAGCAGCCCATCCAGGAGCTGACCGCCCGCGCCGAGGCGTACACCCCCGGCGACACCGACCTGTCGTGGACCCGCATCACGCCGTGGCGTTCGATGCTGGCCGCGGCCCTCGACCAGGTGACCTGCAAGGTCATCGGCGCCGAGGTGGAGGGCGAGGAGTTCAACCCGAGTTGCGAACTGCTCGGGATGTGGCTCGCCGACCGGCTCGACGTGCCGGTCAAGCGCTCCCTCTCGCAGGGCCCGGGCCTCACCGCCGTACGCCTGGAGACGGACTGCGGTCCGATCGTCCTGGACCGCGCGGACGGCTCGCTCGCGACGCTGTCCATGCAGGGCCAGCCCGACCGTGCGGTGGCCCTCAAGCGCCGTGAGACCTCCGAGCTCATCGCGGAGGAGCTGCGCCGCCTCGACCCGGACGACACCTACGCGTCCGCGTTGAAGTACGGCGTCGACAAGCTCGGCGAGGGCGTCGAGGAGAAGACCGCGCAGGCCGGCAAGGACAGCGCCGACGGCGCAGAGGCCAAGGCGGCGCCCGCGAAGAAGGCGGCGCCTGCCAAGAAGGCAGCGGCGAAGTGAGCACGCCGCAGCTGGTCGTCCACCGCGACAAGGAGCTGATGGCCGAGGCAGCCGCTGCCCGGCTCATCACGAAGGTCGTGGACGCCCAGGCGGCCCGCGGTTCGGCGTCCGTGGTCCTCACGGGCGGCCGCAACGGCAATGGGCTGCTCGCGGCGCTCGCCTCCTCGCCGGCCCGGGACGCGATCGACTGGTCGCGGCTCGACCTGTGGTGGGGCGACGAGCGGTTCGTGCCCGAGGGCGACCCCGAGCGCAACTACACCCAGGCGCGTGAGGCGCTGCTCGACGCGGTACCGCTCGACCCCAAGCGGGTCCACGCGATGCCGGCTTCGGGCGGGGTCTTCGGCAATGACGCGGACGCGGCGGCAGCCGCCTACGCGGCGGAGCTCGCCGAGGCGTCCGGTCCCGAGGACCACGGGCCGGTACCTACGTTCGACGTGCTGATGCTGGGGGTCGGACCCGACACCCATGTGGCGTCCCTGTTCCCGGAGTTGCCCGCGGTGCGGGAGACCGAGCGGATGGTGGTCGGGGTGCACGGCGCTCCCAAGCCGCCGCCCACCCGCATCTCGCTCACGCTCCCGGCGATCCGGTCGGCGCGCGAGGTCTGGCTGCTCGCGGCCGGCGAGGACAAGGCGCACGCGGCGCGGATAGCCCTGTCGGGCGCGGGCGAGGTCCAGGCTCCGGCCGCGGGCGCGTACGGCCGCGCCCGCACCCTGTGGCTCCTGGACGCGGCTGCCGCGTCCGAGCTGCCACGGTCGCTGTACCCCCCGGCGTCTGCCTGACGCCGCACGCGAACGGCCCGGTCCACCCCTTCGGGGGCGGGCCGGGCCGTTCGTCGTCACGGGCGCCTCAGCGGCTCAGCAGGCCGTTGGGGCTCAACGCGCCGAGCGGCTCAACGGCCGCGCAGCGCGCGGTACTTGGCGACGAGCGCCTTGCTGGATCCGTCGAGGCCCGGCACGTCGGCGCCCTCGGTCAGGGCGGGCTCGACGCGCTTCGCGAGGACCTTGCCGAGCTCGACGCCCCACTGGTCGAAGGAGTCGATGTTCCAGATGGCACCCTGGACGAACACCTTGTGCTCGTACAGCGCGATCAACTGGCCGAGGACCGACGGGGTCAGCTCCTTGGCCAGGATCGTGGTGGTGGGGTGGTTGCCCTGGAACGTCTTGTGCGGCACCAGCTCCTCGGCCACGCCTTCGGCGCGCACCTCGTCGGGCGTCTTGCCGAATGCGAGGGCCTGGGTCTGGGCGAAGAAGTTGGCCATCAGGAGGTCGTGCTGGGCGACCAGGCCCGGCAGCAGGCCGGCGACCGGCTCGGCGAAGCCGATGAAGTCGGCCGGGATGACCTTCGTACCCTGGTGGATCAACTGGTAGTACGCGTGCTGCCCGTTGGTGCCCGGCGTGCCCCACACGACGGGTCCGGTCTGCCAGTCGACCCGGTTGCCGTCGCGGTCCACGGACTTGCCGTTGGACTCCATGTCCAGCTGCTGGAGGTAGGCGGTGAACTTGGACAGGTAGTGCGAGTACGGCAGTACCGCGTGCGACTGCGCGTCGAAGAACGCCCCGTACCAGACCCCCAACAGACCCATCAGCAAAGGGACGTTGGACTCGGCGGGCGCGGTGCGGAAGTGCTCGTCGACCAGGTGGAACCCGTCCAGCATCTCGCGGAACCGGTCCGCGCCGATGGCGATCATCAGGGAGAGGCCGATGGCCGAGTCGAAGGAGTAACGCCCGCCGACCCAGTCCCAGAAACCGAACATGTTGGCCGTGTCGATGCCGAAGTCGGCGACCTTCTCGCCGTTGGTCGACAGCGCCACGAAGTGCTTGGCGACGGCGTCCTGACCGGCCTGCAACTCGGTGAGCAGCCAGTCGCGGGCCGAGGTGGCGTTGGTGATGGTCTCGATGGTGGTGAACGTCTTGGACGCGATGATGAACAGCGTCTCGGCGGCGTCCAGGTCGCGGACCGCCTCGTGGAGGTCGGCGCCGTCCACGTTGGAGACGAAACGGACCGTCAGTTCCCGGTCGGCGAACGACTTCAGGGCCTCGTACGCCATCGCCGGGCCGAGGTCGGAGCCGCCGATGCCGATGTTGACGACGTTCTTGATGCGCTTGCCGGTGTGGCCGGTCCACTCGCCCGAGCGGATCTTCCCGGAGAACGCGGCCATCTTGTCGAGCACTTCGTGGACGCCCGCCACCACGTTCTCGCCGTCGACCTCGATCACCGCGTCGCGCGGGGCGCGCAGTGCGGTGTGCAGGACCGCGCGGTCCTCGGTGACGTTGATCTTCTCGCCGCGGAACATGGCGTCCCGTAGCCCGGTGACATCGGTGGCCGCGGCCAGCTCGCGCAGGAGCGCGAGGGTCTCGCCGGTCACCAGGTGCTTGGAGTAGTCGAGGTGGAGGTCGCCGACCGCCAGGGTGTATGCGGTGCCCCGGTCGGGCTCGGCGGCGAACAGCTCACGCAGATGGGTGTCACCCATCTGCTCCCGGTGCTTGCCCAGTGCGGTCCACTCGGGCATCTGGTTGAGCCTGGTACGGCTTCCTGCGTTCATCTCCGGCATCAGCCCACTTCTTCTCGTACTTGCGTACCTTGCCCCGCTGCCCCTCCAACCTAATTGATCAGGCGGCGCGGGCAGGACTCAGCGCGGCGGCGGCCCAGAAGAAAGCCGGAAGTGAGCGGCGGGCGTGCCGGGCCCGGAATACACCGAAGGGCCCTGCGGATGAACCGAGTTCACCCCATGGGCCCTTCATCCGTCAGATCTCGCCGCGGAGTTTGGCGAGTGCTTCCGCGAGGATCGCCTCGCCGTCCGCGTCGCTGCGCCGTTCGCGTACGTACGCCAGGTGGGTCTTGTACGGCTCGGTGCGCGGTGGGTCCGGCGGGTTGTCCCGGTCCTGTCCTGCGGGGAATCCGCAGCGCGGGCAGTCCCACGTCTCCGGAACCTGTGCGTCACTGGCGAAGCTCGGCTGCGTCTCGTGCCCGTTCGAGCACCAGAAGGAGATGCGGAGGCGCGGCGCGGACTCGCCGCGCTCGGCCTCCCCCATCGGCCCCGCTCCGACCCGGCTTCCCCGGATCGCGTTGCCACTTGCCACGGTCGTAACTCCCTGCGTGATGGTGCTCGAAGATGCCCCAGTCTACGTAAGGCCCAACGCGCGTCCAGCGATTGGAGTTACACCCCACCCCCGAAACGCCGAACGACAGCGGCTTACTTGAGCTTCATCAGCAGACCAAGTACGACAATGCACGCGAACCACAACAGACCGATCACGATGGTGATGCGGTCGAGATTGCGCTCGGCGACCGAGGAGCCACCGACGGAGGACTGCATGCCACCGCCGAACATGTCGGAGAGGCCGCCGCCCTTTCCCTTGTGCATCAGCACCAGCAGCATCAGCAGCAGGCTGAAGACGATCAGGGCAATCGAGAACCCGACAATCACGGCTGGACCAACTCTCTAGGACTGATATGGCGACGGGGGCCGGGGGGACAATTCCACAATCCCTGTCCCGGCCCCCGCAAGGGTACGACGGATCCGCGCTACCGCATACTTACTGATCGCGGAAGCGGACGATCTTGACGAACTCCTCGGAGTCCAGCGCGGCGCCGCCGACCAGGGCGCCGTCCACGTCCGGCTGGGCCATGATCGCGGCCACGTTGCCGGACTTCACCGAGCCGCCGTACTGGATGCGCACCTTGTCGGCGAGCTCCTGCGAGTACAGCTCCGCCAGGCGCGCGCGGATCGCTCCGCACACTTCCTGGGCGTCCTCGGGCGTGGCGACCTCGCCGGTGCCGATCGCCCAGACCGGCTCGTACGCGATCACGATGGACTCGGCCTGCTCGGCCGGCACGTCCTTCAGGCCGCCGTCGAGCTGGGCGAGGGTGTAGGGGACCTGCTCGCCGGCCTTGCGGACGTCGAGGCCCTCGCCGATGCACAGGATCGGGGTCAGACCGTGCTTGTACGCGGCCTTCACCTTGGCGTTGCAGATCTCGTCGTTCTCGTCGTGGTACTGGCGGCGCTCGGAGTGGCCCACGGCGACGTAGGTGCACTTCAGCTTGGCCAGCATCGGGCCCGAGATCTCGCCGGTGTAGGCACCGGAGTCGTGCGCCGAGATGTCCTGGGCGCCGTACTTGATCTTGAGCTTGTCGGCGTCGACGAGGGTCTGCACGGAGCGCAGGTCGACGAAGGGCGGCAGGACGGCGACCTCGACGGCGTCGTAGTCCTTGTCGGCGAGGGCGAAGGCGAGCTTCTGGACGTGCGCGATGGCCTCGAGGTGGTTGAGGTTCATCTTCCAGTTGCCCGCCATCAGCGGGGTACGGGTGCTCACAGGTGTTCAGTCCTCCAGTGCGGCGAGGCCGGGAAGCGTCTTGCCCTCGAGGTATTCGAGGCTCGCGCCGCCACCGGTCGAGATGTGGCCGAACTTCGTCTCGTCGAAGCCCAGGTTGCGGACGGCCGCGGCGGAGTCGCCGCCGCCGACCACGGTGAAGCCCTTGCTGTCGAGCAGGGCCTGTGCGACGGCGGTGGTACCGCCGGCGTAGTCGGGGTGCTCGGCGACGCCGACCGGGCCGTTCCAGAAGACGGTCTCGGCGTCGGTGATCTTCGAGGCGAACAGCTCACGGGACCTGGGGCCGATGTCGAGGCCCTCCTGGTCCGCGGGGATCTTGTCCGCGTCGACGGTCCGGAAGTCGGCCGGAGCCTTGGTCTTCAGGTCCGGGAAGTCCTTGGAGACGAGGACGTCGACCGGCAGCACCAGCTCGACGCCGTTCTTCTCGGCGCGCTCCATGTACTCCGTGACGACCGGGATCTGGTCCTCCTGGAGCAGGGAGATGCCGACCTCGTACCCCTTGGCCTTCAGGAAGGTGTACGCCATGCCGCCGCCGATCAGGAGGCGGTCGGCCTTGCCGAGCAGCTCGTCGATGACGGCGAGCTTGTCGGAGACCTTGGCGCCGCCGAGCACGACGGTGTAGGGCCGCTTGACGTCCTCGGTCAGCTTCTTGAGGACGCCGACCTCGGTGGCGATGAGGTAGCCCGCGTAGTGCGGAAGGCGCGCCGGGAGGTCGAAGACGGAGGCGTGCTTGCGGTGCACCGCGCCGAAGCCGTCGCCGACGTACACATCGGCGAGGGCGGCGAGCTGGTCGGCGAAGGCGCCGCGCTCGGCGTCGTCCTTGGCCGTTTCACCGGCGTTGAACCGCAGGTTCTCGACGACGGCGACCTGGCCGGATCCGAGTCCGTTCACCGCGTCGTGGGCGGCGGCGCCGACGGTGTCCTCGGCGAACGCGACGGGCGCGCCGAGGAGTTCGGCGAGCCGGTCGGCGGCGGGACGCAGCGAGAACTGCGGGTCCGGTGCGCCCTTGGGGCGGCCCAGGTGCGAGGCCACGACGACCTTGGCGTCGGCGGCGACGAGCGCCTTGATGGTGGGCAGCACGGCGCGGATGCGGCCGTCGTCGGTGATGCGGCCGTCGTCCAGGGGCACGTTGAGGTCGGCGCGGACGAAGACCCGCTTGCCGGCGACCCCTTCGGCGAGAAGTTCGTCGATCGTCTTCATGTGAGGATGGCTCCTTGGGTGGTACGAGGCGGGGCGGTCAGGACAGGCGACAGGGCCCGCACAGCGCATCATCGCGCTGCCCGAGCCCTGTAGCTCACATCAGGTGCCTACCGGACCGAGGTCAGAGCTGGCCGCCGACGAAGACGGTCAGGTCGACGAGTCGGTTGGAGTAGCCCCACTCATTGTCGTACCAGCCGAGGATCTTCACCGTCTTGCCCTCCTGAACCATGGTCAGGGAGGAGTCGAAGGTGCAGGAGGCCGGGTCGCCCACGATGTCGGAGGAGACGATCGGGTCCTCGGTGTAGTAAAGGATGTTCTTCAGGTCGCCGTCGCCGGCGGCCTTCTTGAACGCGGCGTTGACCTCGTCCTTGGTGACCTCGCGCTGCAGCTCGACGACCAGGTCGGTGGCCGAACCGGTCGGGACGGGCACGCGCATCGCGATGCCGTCGAGCTTGCCCTTGAGCTGCGGCAGGACCAGAGCGGTGGCCTTGGCGGCACCGGTCGTGGTCGGAATGATGTTCTCGGCGGCGGCGCGTGCGCGGCGCAGGTCCGAGTGCGGGAAGTCCAGGATGCGCTGGTCGTTGGTGTACGCGTGGACCGTCGTCATCAGACCCTTGACGATGCCGAAGTTCTCGTCGAGGACCTTGGCCATCGGCGCCACACAGTTGGTGGTGCAGGAGGCGTTGGAGATGACGTGGTGGTTGGCCGCGTCGTACGTGTCCTGGTTGACGCCCATCACGATGGTGATGTCCTCGTCCTTGGCCGGAGCCGAGATGAGGACCTTCTTCGCGCCGCCCGCGATGTGCTTCTCGGCGTCGGCCTTCTTGGTGAAGATGCCGGTCGACTCGATGACGATGTCGACGCCCAGCTGACCCCAGGGGATGTCGGCCGGGTTGCGCTCGGAGAGCACCTTGATGGTGTGGCCGTCGACCGTGATGGTGTCGGCGGTGTGGGTGACCTCGGCCTTGAGGCGACCCAGGATGGTGTCGTACTTCAGGAGGTGAGCAGTGGTCGCGGTGTCACCAAGGTCGTTGACAGCCACGATCTCGATGTCTGCACCCTGCTCAAGGAGCGCCCGGAAGTAGTTGCGCCCGATGCGGCCGAAGCCGTTGATGCCTACGCGGATCGTCACGAACCGATCTCCTCGTTAGGTACGCCGGGTACTCGACGCCGGCGAGTTGTATGGGATGTCCCCGACCGCTTACGACCCTACCTCCCCGGGGCCCGCGAAGTGACATCAGAGCGCCCGTATGGTTCCGAAATCACGCCCGGACCGGCCCGGAGGCCCGTATCTTCGTGCGATACGGGCCTCCGGGGACCTTCGGCCCCACTACACGGTGTCAGTGGTGCAGTGCGCTGAGTGCTTTCGCGACGACCTGTTTGCGGCCGGCGGCCGTGCTGACGTTCTCCAGGCCGAAGCCCAGAAGGACGGTGGAGGGGGTCGTGACGGCGGCCGATGAGTGGAAGAGCGCCTGCGAGCGCGCCCAGTCTCCGCTGTTGCCGGGGCTGCCGGCCGGTGCTCCCGGCACGCTCCAGGGCCCGAGTGAGGTCTCGAAGCCCTCGGTGTCCGAGGGTGTGCCGTTCATGACGAGCCGGGTGTCGTCGACGAAGGCGCCGAGGCCGCCGGTGCCCGGATCGGACACGTAGGCGACGGCGATCTCGACCTGTTTGCCCGCGTAGGCGCCGAGGTCGACGGAGACCTGCTGCCAGCCGCCGGACGAGCCGGTGAAGCGGTTCCAGGAGCCGCTGGTACCGGACGCCGTGCAGGCAGGTGAGCCGGCCGTGAGGTAGTGCGTCAGGAAGGGGTGTTCCTGCATGAGGAAGCCCTGCTCGCACTGGCTGGGCACACTGGTGGTGCTGCCGCCGTTGAGGTCGGGCAGCGTCGTCCAGTCGTCCTGGCCGACGGTGTGCGCCTCGATGATCACCTGGTCGTAGCCGGGCTCGGTGTCGTAGCTGAGCTGGAAGTCCAGACTCGGCTTCTGCGCGGCGGCCACCTGGGCCAGGTCGACGGTGCGGGCGAGCCGCATGTACGCGTCGTCGCGGTGCTGCGCCGCGGCGAACCACGAGCCCTCGGCGGGCTCGAAGGGCGTGCGCACCCCGGGGTAGTCACCGGCGGCGGCGCTCTTGAACTGCGGGAACTGCGCCGGCTTCAGGGTGTCGGAGGTGACGGTGTACGTGCCGGCCGCGGTGAGCGGGCTGCCGGGTGCGGCGGCCAGCGGGGCGGTGGCGCCGGCGAGCTTGCCTGATCCGGCGAAGGCGGGCGGGGACTTGAGCCCGGCCTTGTTGTAGGCGCCGAGGTAGTACTGCGAGAAGTCGTCGGAGAGGGCGCCGCCGCCGAGGTCGACGCTGCCGCCGGCCTGTTCACCGGCGTCGATCAGCTTGCCGCCCTCGTTGACGAAGTCCCGTACGGCGAACGTGGTGGCCGCGGTCGGTGCCGTTTCCCGGTCGCTGCCCGTGTACCAGAGGACATTCTTGAAGTGGCTGAGCACGCCGAGCACGCTCGGAGCGCCCTGGGTCGCCACGTCCCAGACGGCCGCCTTCTTGCCGTTGTCGGCGAGCGCCTTGGTGTAGAGCGCGGCGTTCTTGGCGGGGGCGGTGCCGCCCTCGTCGGCGAGGACCAGGGTGTCCCCCTTGGGCCGGGCGGCCACGGTGTACGTGAACGGCGTGCCGGCGGTGGACTTGCCCGCGGCGGTTCTGCCGGTGAACCACACCTCGACCTTGTCACCGGCGTCCGCGCCCTCGACCTTGGCGCGGTACTGGTCGAAGCGGATGTTGTCCTCACCGCCGAAGACGTCACCGCCCTTCCAGGGCCTCAGCTCCTCGGTGTGCTTGCGGCCGCCGTTGACGCGGTAGTTGAGGGTCTTGTCGCGCACCGACTTGCGGACCGTGACGGCGACTTCCTGGTCGTCGTCGCGCGCGTACGAGGTCGAGAAGGTGTCCGGGGTGAAGTCGGGGGCGGCGATGCCGAGCGAGGACGAGGGCTGGTCGGGGTGGGCCGAGGTCTCCGCGACGGAGAGCGCGAAGGGGATGTTCTTCTCGAACTCGCCCTGGATCAGCTTCTCGCTGTCGGGGAAGTTGAAGTCGGAGGGACAGTCCGCGGCGTTCCACGCGTCGTTCGGGTCCACGTTCGAGGCCGTGGCACAGGTCGACATCTCGGGGGTGAACATCATCGTGCCGTTGACGTTCGCCGCGTGCCCGTCGGCCTCGCCGTTGGTGGTGTAGAGCGCCGAGGAGAGCTCCGAGAGGTAGCCGGGGATGGCCGGCTTGTCGGGGGTGCCCGCCAGCGACTTGTAGATGACGTCGTCGGGGGTCGGCGTGGCGACCTGCCAGCCCACTCCGTACAGGAGCAGTTCAGCCGCGGAGTGGTAGTTGATCGCGTAGTTGAAGTGGACCCGCTTCTCGAACGAGTCGAGCGCCTTGGTCTCGGGCTCGCTGCCCGCGCTCGGGCCGCGGTAGGTCTCGTTCGAGGGGTCGTCGGAGGAACCCTCGTTGTCGTAGCCCCACTTGTAGGGGAAGTTGCGGTTGGGGTCGACGCCGTCGACCGACGTTATCTTGCCGTCGCCGTTGTTGTCGGCGAGGTTCTTGCGCCACAGCCGGTTGCCCGGCGTGAAGGTGTAGTCGTAGCCGTCCGGGTTGGCGGAGAGCACGAACCACAGCTCGGTGGAGTCCACGATCTTGGTGGTCCTCGGATCCTTGCCGTAGTTGTCGAGGTAGTAGTGCATCAGCCGCCGGGTCATCTCGGGGGTGATCCACTCCCGGGCGTGCTGGTTGGACATGTACAGCGTGGCGGGCTTGGAGCCGTCCCTGGACTTGTTGGCGCCCTTGGTCAGCTTGAGGGCGAGGATGTCCTGGCCGTCGACGGTCTTGCCGATCGACTCGACCTTGGTGAGGGACGGGTTGGCCTTGCCGGTGTCGAGGATCTCCTGCTTCAGGCCGTTCGGGCCGCTGTAGGGGCGGAACACGCCGTCGCCCGCGGCCTTGAGGTGGTTCTGGGTCTGAGTGGAGACCTTGCGCTCGGACAGGCCGACGCCCTTGCCGCGCAACGCCGCGGCCTGGGACTTGGTGAGGTAGAGCTCGACTCCGGCCGAGCCCTTGGCGGGCAGCTTGGCGCCCAGTTCCTGGGCGTCGGCGCCGGCCGCCAGGAGCAGCGGCAGTTGTGCACGGCTGACCTGGGCGTTCCAGACGACGATGCCCTCGCCGTCCGCTCCGCTCTGGCGGGCCTGGGCGGCGGGTGCCGCCATCAGGCCGGCCGTCAGCAGTGATGCAGCGGCGAGGATCGCTCTCGCTCTGCGTCTCATGAGCCCCCCTTGCTGGTGTGTGCCACGGAAGTGGACAGACGCCAGGCTCATGACACTTCATGATCATGTCAATACCGCATGACCCCGGGCTCCCTGCGGGAAAACGGAGCCGGCGCCCACCAAGTGGGCGCCGGTCAAGGCGAGTTGCGCTACGGGCGCAGGCTCAGCCGAAGACGGGTTGAGCGACGGGCGCAGGCTCAGCCGAAGGCGAGTTGCGCTACGGGCGCAGGCTCAGCCGACGGCGAGTTGCGCGACGGGCGCAGGCTCAGCCGAAGGCGAGTTGCGCGACGGGCGCAGGCTCAGCCGACGAGGCCGTCCGCCATCTCCTCCGTCAGATTGGACTCCGTGCCGGGGATGCCCAGGTCCTGGGCCCGCTTGTCGGCCATCGCGAGCAGGCGCCTGATGCGGCCCGCGACCGCGTCCTTGGTCAGCGGCGGGTCGGCGAGCGCGCCCAGCTCCTCGAGGGAGGCCTGCTTGTGCTCCATACGCAACCGCCCGGCGGCCGCCAGGTGCTCGGGCACCTCGTCCGCCAGGATCTCCAGGGCGCGCTGCACCCGGGCTCCGGCGGCGACGGCGGCCCGCGCCGAGCGGCGCAGGTTGGCGTCGTCGAAGTTGGCGAGGCGGTTGGCGGTGGCCCGGACCTCGCGGCGCATCCGCCGCTCCTCCCAGGCCAGCACCGACTCGTGCGCGCCGAGCCGGGTGAGCAGCGCGCCGATCGCGTCACCGTCGCGGACGACCACCCGGTCCACACCGCGGACCTCGCGTGCCTTGGCCGCGATCTGGAGCCGCCGTGCGGCACCGACCAGGGCGAGGGCCGCCTCCGGGCCCGGGCAGGTCACCTCGAGGGACGAGGAGCGGCCCGGCTCGGTCAGCGAGCCGTGCGCCAGGAACGCGCCGCGCCAGGCGGCCTCGGCGTCACAGGTGGCCCCCGAGACCACCTGGGGCGGCAGACCGCGGATGGGCCGGCCCCGTCCGTCGACGAGCCCGGTCTGGCGCGCCAGCTGGTCGCCGCCCGCCACGACCCGTACGACGAACCGCGACCCTCTGCGCAGGCCGCCCGGCGCCATCACGATCAGCTCGGAGCTGTGCCCGAAGATCTCCAGAATGTCCCGCTTGAGCCGGCGTGCCGCCATCGCGGTGTCCAGCTCCGCCTCGATCACAATGCGGCCGCTCACCAGGTGCAGCCCGCCCGCGAATCGAAGAATCGCCGAGACCTCCGACTTCCTGCAGCAGGTCCGGGTGACGGGCAGCCGGGAAATCTCGTCCTTCACCGCCGGCGTCATCGCCATGGGCCGATCCTTCCATGCATCCGAAAAATACGGTCGTACGCGGCGGCCAACAGCTCCGGATCGTGCTTCGGAGAACCATCGGGCCTGGCCACGGGCGCCAGCTCGACCTCGGCTCCGAGCCGTTTCGCGGCTTCGGTCAGGCTCCCCCGGTCGGGCACGGCGGCCACATCGGCCAGCACCACGTCGAAGGCGAGTTTAGGGGCGTGTCGTCCCAAAACCTCCAAATGACGCTGCGGTGAGAACCCATCGGTTTCACCCGGTTGTGGCGCGAGGTTCAGCGAGAGGACCTTGCGGGCCTTGGTCTCGGTCAGCGCATCCAGCAGTTCGGGCACCATCAGGTGCGGGATGACGCTGGAGAACCAGGAGCCGGGGCCGAGCACCACCCAGTCCGCATCGAGCACCGCGGCGACCGCTTCGGGGACGGCCGGCGGATCGTGCGGGACCAGCTGCACGGAGAGCACCTCGCCCGGCGTGAGCGCCACCGTGGCCTGGCCGCGCACGGTGTCCACGTCGTCGGGACGCTCCGGGTCGTGCCCCCGTACGAGGGCTTCGAGCTCCAGCGGGACCGCGGACATCGGAAGGACCCGGCCCTGGGCACCGAGCAGCTTGCCGACCAGGTCGAGGGCCTGCACATGGTCGCCGAGCTGTTCCCACAGCGCGACGATCAGCAGATTGCCCACGGCGTGCTCGTGCAGCTCGCCCTTGGACTGGAAGCGGTGCTGGATGACCCGGGACCACGTCTGGCCCCAGTCGTCGTCGCCGCACAGCGCGGCCAGCGCCTTGCGCAGGTCGCCGGGGGGCAGCACACCCAGCTCGTCGCGGAGCCGGCCGCTGGAGCCGCCGTCGTCGGCGACGGTGACGACGGCCGTCAGGTCGCCGGTGATGCGGCGCAGCGCGGCGAGCGAGGCCGAGAGGCCCATGCCGCCGCCGAGGGCGACGACCTTGGGCTGGGCGCCCCGCTTGCGGCCGGTGCGCAGCCCCGGCCCGACGGTGCGCCGGCGGTACACCTTCACTCGCGCCCCATGTCCCGGTGGACGACGACGGTCTCGATCCCCTCGGTGGCGAGGCGGGCGGCGAGCTTCTCGGACATGGCGACCGAGCGGTGCTTGCCGCCGGTGCAGCCCACCGCGATCGTCACGTACCGCTTGCCCTCGCGGCGGTAGCCCGCCGCGATCAGCTGGAGCAGCTCGCTGTACTGGTCAAGGAACTCCTTGGCACCGGGCTGGTTGAAGACATAGCCCGACACCTCCTCGTTCAGGCCGGTGAAGGGACGCAGCTCCGGCACCCAGTGCGGGTTGGGCAGGAAACGGCAGTCGACCACCAGGTCGGCGTCGACCGGCAGGCCGTACTTGTAACCGAACGACATGACGGTGGCGCGCAGCTCCGGCTCCTCGTCGCCGGCGAACTGGGCGTCCATCTTGGCGCGCAGCTCGTGGACGTTGAGGCTGGAGGTGTCGATCACTAGGTCGGCGTCGCCGCGCAGCTCCCGCAGCAGGTCGCGCTCGGCGGCGATGCCGTCGACGATCCGGCCGTCGCCCTGCAGCGGGTGCGGGCGGCGCACCGACTCGAAGCGGCGCACCAGGGCGTCGTCGGAGGACTCCAGGAAGACGATGCGCCGGGTGACCTCCTTCGCGTCGAGGTCGGCGAGCGACTCGCGGAGGTTGTCGAAGAACCGGCGGCCGCGCACGTCGACGACGACGGCAATCCGCGCGACATTGCCCTGGGAGCGGGCGCCGAGCTCCACCATGGTGGGGATCAGCGCGGGCGGCAGGTTGTCGACGACGAACCAGCCGAGGTCCTCCAGGCACTTGGCGGCGGTGCTGCGACCCGCGCCCGACATACCGGAGATGATCACCAGCTCGGGGATGGGCGCATCGGCCCCGCCGGCCTCGATCGTCGTGCCCGTACTCACGTGTTCTCCCGCTTCCGCTTCTCGGTCTTCGTTCTGCTCGGTCATGTCGTGCTGCCCCCGTCGTCCTCTTCCATGATCTCTCCTGTCGCCGTGTTCACGGCGGGCGCCGCCGGGGCGGCCTGTGCGAGGAACGCGGCAACGGTCTCGGCCGTCTTGCGGCCTATGCCGGGGACCTCGCAGATCTCGTCGATTGTCGCCGACCGAAGCCTCTTCACCGAGCCGAAGTGCTTGATCAGAGCATGCTTGCGGGTGTCTCCGAGGCCCGGCACGGCATCCAGGGGGCCCGCCTTGAAGCGCTTGGTCCGTTTGGCCCGCTGGTAGGTGATGGCGAAGCGGTGGGCCTCGTCACGCACCCGCTGGAGCAGGTAGAGCCCCTCGCTGGAGCGGGGCAGCACCACGGGGTCGTCCTCGCCCGGCACCCAGACCTCTTCGAGGCGCTTGGCGAGCCCGCACACCGCGATGTCATCTATGCCGAGCTCGTCCAGGGCCCGCTTGGCGGCGGCGACCTGCGGCTGCCCGCCGTCGACGACGAGCAGCTGCGGCGGGTAGGCGAACCGCTTGGGCCGGCCGTCCTCGTCCTGGAACGCGGAGACCTCACCGGATAGGGATACCGGGGCGAGTTCCAGTGCGGAGGGCAGCGGGGTGGCGGCCGGCGTGTCGGCCCCGGCGGGCGTCGTGTCGGCCCCGGCGGGCGTCGTGTCGGCCCCGGCGGGCGTGTCGGCGCCGGCGGGCGTGTCGGCGCCGGGCCGGCCGGCCCCTTCCGCCGCCTCCGACTCCTCCTCCTCGACCCACTCGCCCGTACGTGCCTTCTCGGCGAGGTAGCGCTTGAAGCGGCGGCTGATCACCTCGTGCATGGACCGGACGTCGTCCTGACCCTCGAAGCCCTTGATCTGGAAGCGCCGGTATTCACTCTTGCGGGCGAGACCGTCCTCGAAGACGACCATCGAGGCCACCACGTCGTCACCCTGGAGGTGCGAGATGTCGAAGCACTCGATACGCAGCGGCGCGCTGTCGAGCTCCAGGGCGGCGGCGATCTCCTCCAGGGCGCGCGAGCGCGTCGTGAGGTCGGATGCGCGCTTGGTCTTGTGGAGCATGAGGGCCTGCTGGGCGTTGCGCGCGACGGTCTCCATCAGCGCCTTCTTGTCGCCGCGCTGCGGAATGCGCAGGGACACGGCGGAGCCGCGCCGGGCGGCAAGCCAGCCGCTCACCGCGTCCGCGTCCTCGGGCAGCGCCGGGACCAGGACCTCCTTCGGTACGGAGTCGCCGGTCTCCTCCCCGTACAGCTGCTGGAGCGCGTGCTCGACCAGGCCCGCGGTGTCGACCGCCTCGACCTTGTCGGTAACCCAGCCGCGCTGGCCGCGGACCCGGCCGCCCCGCACGTGGAAGATCTGGACGGCCGCCTCCAGCTCGTCCTCGGCGACCGCGATCAGGTCGGCGTCAGTGGCGTCGTTGAAGACGATCGCGTTCTTCTCCAGCGCCTTTCTGAGGGCACCCAGGTCGTCGCGGAGCCGCGCGGCCCGCTCGTACTCCATGTCCTCGGCCGCGACCATCATGTCCTGCTCGACGCGGCGCAGGTACGCGCCGGTGCGGCCGGTCATGAAGTCACAGAAGTCCTCCGCCAGTTCGCGGTGTTCCTCCGGCGTGACCCGGCCGACGCAGGGCGCGGCGCACTTGCCGATGTAGCCGAGCAGACAGGGGCGGCCGATCTGCGCCGAGCGCTTGAACACGCCAGCCGAGCAGGTGCGTACCGGAAAGACGCGGAGCAGCAGGTCGACGGTCTCGCGGATCGCCCAGGCCTGTCCGTACGGTCCGAAGTAGCGCACGCCCTTCTTCTTGGCGCCGCGCATGACCTGGACCCGCGGGAACTCCTCATTCATGGTCACCGCGAGATACGGATAGCTCTTGTCGTCGCGGTACTTGACGTTGAAGCGGGGGTCGAACTCCTTGATCCAGGAGTATTCGAGCTGCAGCGCCTCGACCTCGGTGGCGACGACGGTCCACTCCACGGAGGCGGCCGTGGTGACCATCGTGGCCGTACGGGGGTGCAGGCTCGTCAACGGCTGGAAGTAGTTGGCGAGCCGCTGGCGCAGGGATTTCGCCTTCCCGACGTAGATCACCCGGCGGTGGTCGTCACGGAATTTGTAGACCCCCGGCGAGTCGGGGATCTGTCCCGGCTTGGGGCGGTAGGTGGAGGGGTCTGCCATGGCCCCCACCCTACTGTCGCCCACCGACAACCCAGCCCTCCCCTGGGCTCCGCCCCAGACCCGATCGCGCCTGAAGGGCGCTCGTCCTCACACTCCCCCAAGGCCTCAAGGGCCAGGGGACCCTCATGACGGGCTGAGGTTTCCCATGCCGTCCGGCACCGAGTAGTCAAGGGGCGCGGGGAACCGCGCGAGACGTGGGCACGGTCCGCAGACGAAAACGGGGCTAAGGGGCGCGGGGAACCGCGCGGACGCCCCCCTCCGGCCCGCAGGCGACGTGCGAACCGGGGCAGCCGGGACGGGGAGGAGAGGGGCGGCTCCCCACCCCGGCCCGGGGCTACTCCGACAACCGCCTACGCCTGCGCAGCACCCCGCTCAGCCCGAGCCCGAGCAGCGCCCCCGCCCCGGCCAGCACCGGCAGAGCGGAACCTCCGGCGGATGCCGGCTCGGCAGCGGCCGGCTCGGCGAAGCCACCCGCCTTGCCCGACCTGTCGTACGCCGAGCCCGGCAGCTTGTCCCCGTACGCCTTGGCGACGCGCTTCTGGTAACCCGCGAGCGTGGTGCCACCGGCACCGATCGCCTTGACGGCGTCCTCGTCGAGCGGGAGTACCGTGCTGCCCTTCTCCACGTACCAGGCGTTGATCTGCGGCTCCTGGAACACCGTGCCGCCGGGCAGTTTCGCGGCGCCGGCCGCGGTGTAGCGGGACTCGTCATCGCCGGTGGCTATGTTCACCACCTTCCAGGAGGCGCCTTGTTCGACCGTCCACAGCGACGCCTTCTGGCCGTCGGCGGAGACGGCCGTGGAGGCGAGGTACTCCAGTTGTGCGACCGGTGCACCGGCCTTGCCCGCAACGAACTGCGGGGAGAGCGCGTAGACGGGCACCGCGTCGCCCTCGACGCGCGGGGCGGCGGCCTTCAGGGCCACCTTGCCGTCCCGGGAGAAGAAGCGGGAGAGCGTGTCGAGGGTGGCGGGGGCGGTCGCGGCCTGGCGGGCCGCGGCCTTGGACTCGGCGGATGCCGGCGGGGTCTGGCCGGCCTGGTCGGCAGCGGCGTGCGGGGCCGCGAGGCCGACGAGGGCCACGGCGAGGGCCGCGGGTACGAGGCGGGTCACCTTCATCGTCGTCACGCCCCGATCCGGTACAGCGAGTGGGTCCAGGAGAAGGAGTTGTTGTCGACGTACCAGTCGTGCGACGCCCAGTTGTAGCGGGTGCTGGAGGGCCAGGGGTCGCCCCAGTACACCCAGGAGTTGGTGTCGTCGTAGCCGTACACGACGTGCATGTGACCGCCGCCGCTGGACCACTGGATGCGGGTCTCGATCGGGCGGTTGTTGTTGATCTCGGTCTGTACGGTCGAGTAGCGCAGCCAACCGGTCACGTAGGAGCCCGAGTTGATGCCGGCCCAGTTCAGGGCGGTCTGCACGTTGCCGAGGTCGGCCTGCGAGTTGGGGCAGTCGTAGCCCTGCGCCCGGCCGAACGCCGCGTTGCAGAACTGGTTCTGGGTGTAGGTGCGGCCGAACCACGTGGCGATGGTGTTGCCGCTGCCGGCCCAGCACCAGTTGTCCTTCTGCTGGGCCTGCATGGTGATGTTGAGCCGCTTGGAACTGGCGGCACTCGCGGCGCTCGGAGTGCCCGACGTGGTCGTGGTGCTCGGAGCGCTCGCCGCGGCGGCTGCGGCGGGCACCGGCTTGTCGCTGTGCGGGGTGGCGGTGGCTGTTGCCGTGGGGGCGGCGAACAGGGCCGCCACCACGAGGGTGAGGGCCGACAGCCGTCTCTTCTTGTCGCGCATCGCGTTCCTCCCATGGCGGGGTGGGGGGTGGGGATGGTGGGGGATCGCGTCCGGACGCTTGCTGATGAGCATCGGGCGTTGTCGGGAGCAGGTCAACGCGCTTGAATGCGGGGTGGGACGCGGGTGTGAACGAAGTGGCCGGAGTGTGAACCGCTCCTTCCCCGCCACCAGGTTTTCCCCGACCTGCCGCCACGCCGCGCCCACCCCCCACCGTGAACGTTCACTGAGGAGTCCCCCATGCTCCACACCGAGGCCGACCTCGAACAGGCGCTGCACACCGGCCCGTTCCACCTGGCGCTGCGCGCCGCACTCTCCGTACGGGGTCTGCCCCTTCAGCGGGTTCAGCACCATCTCGCCGGGCGCGGCATCAAGGTCGGTGTGACCAGCCTGAGTTACTGGCAGCAGGGCGCACGCCGGCCGCAGCGCCCCGAGTCGCTGCGCGCGGTGCGCGCGCTCGAAGAAGTGCTCGGCCTTCCCGCGAACTCCCTGCTGCGCCTGCTCGACGACGCGTCCGCGGCCGAAGTGGACCGGCCCACGGGCCGCTCCTACCGCTCGCTCGTCGAGGCGTCGGGGGTGGTGGAGCAGCTCATCGCAGGGCTCGAGTCACCCGTGGACGGCGGGCTGCACACCGTCGGCCACCACGAACGGGTCCGTATCGGCGCGGACCGCGAACTGCGTGGCCGGGTCTCGCAGCATGTCGTACGGGCCCACCGTGACGGCGTCGACCGCTATCTGGCCATCCACCGCGGCGACGCCGGCTGCGATCCGGCGCGGGTCGAGGTGCGCGCGGGTGAGAACTGCCGCACGGGGCGCGTCCGCTGGGACGGGTCCAGCGGGGTCCTCGTCACCGAGCTGCTCTTCGACACGCGGCTGCGGGCCGGCGAGACGTTCCTGTTCGGATACGGCTTCGAGGACGGCACGGGCGGCCCCAGCCACGAGTACATGCGGGGCTTCGCCTTCGCGGGCGGCCAGTACGTCCTGCAGGTGAGGTTCGACGAGCGGGCCCTTCCGGCCCGCTGCCGCCGCTTCGCGCAGAGCTCCACGGGCGCCACCCGCTCGGGCCGCAGCGACCTCACGCTCAGTGGGCGCCACCGTTCGGTGCACCTGGTCGAGCAGGGCGTACGCCCGGGGATCCTGGGGGTGGACTGGGACTGGGAGTGAGCCCCTCGCGCCGACTGTCAGGCGTCGGGCCCGGCCACCAGCTGGCCGTCCTTGAGCTTCACCGGGACCGAGGGGAGCGGCACGGTGGCGGGGCCATGGACGGGCTTGCCGGTCATCACGTTGAAGCGGCTGCCGTGGCAGGGGCAGTTCGCGTGACCGTCCTCGATCTTCTCCAGGAGGCAGCCGGCGTGCGTGCACTGCGCGCTGAACGCCTTGTACTCGCCCTTCGCCGGGCAGCACACCATGACGCGCTGCTCGCGGTAGAGCTTCGCACCGCCGACCGGGACCGCGTCCGGGGAGCCGAGCGGCTCGGGGGCAGTCGGGGTGGGGGTCTCGGCGTGCCCGAGCTTGGACTCGGTGGAGCAAGCGGCTACACCGACCCCGGCAGCCCCGGCGAGGGCGGCGCCTTTCAGCACGGTGCGACGGGCGGCGGGCTGGCCGGTCATGGGCTGTCTCCACTGATCACTGGTCTTGTCCTGGCCGCCGCCCCACGACCGAACCGGCCGCCGCGCAACCGACCCGGGTTACACATTCGACGATACCGGCGCAGAACGACAGCCCTTCGCCGGGGCTGCCCGACGCCGGATCGAAGCCGCCCGATCCCAGGTCGGAGCGGGTCGCGCCGGGGGGTGGGGCAGGGCGCGCCGGGGCCGGGCCGGGCCGGCGGCGGCCGAGGGCGGGGCCGGCCGCGGCCGAGGGCGGGCCACGCCCGAGCGCGGGCAAGCCACGCCCAGATACCGCAGCTCGTGCCCGGACCGGGGCAGACTGCGGCCGGGGTGGGGCTGCCCGTGGGGACTCGGGATGGGTTACGTTCTGGGCCGTGATCGTCGTTGCCGGAGAGTCCCTCATCGACCTGGTGCCGCAGCACCCCGGAGACCCCCTGGGGCCGCTGTCGCCCCGGCCGGGCGGTGGGCCGTACAACACGGCGGTGGCCCTCGGGCGGCTCGGCGCGCGGGTGGCCTTCTGTTCCCGGGTGTCCACGGACGGTTTCGGCGAGGCGCTCCTCGGCGGCCTTGCCGCGGCCGGGGTGGACACGTCTTTGGTGCAGCGCGGCCCGGAGCCGACGACGCTCACGGTGGCGGCGGTGGGGCTCGACGGCTCGGCGGGGTACGGCTTCTACGCGGACGGTACGGCCGACCGCCTCTTCGAGCTTCCTCCTCAACTCCCGCCCCAGGCAACGGCGTTGTCCCTCGGCACCTGCTCGCTGGTCCTCGAACCGGGTGCGAGCGCCTACGAGGCCCTGCTGCGCAGGGAGTCGGGCCGAGGCCTGCTCACGCTCCTCGACCCCAACATCCGCCCGCCCCTGATCCCGGACGCCGACGCCTACCGCGCCCGCTTCAGGAGCTGGCTGCCGTACGTGTCCCTCCTGAAGCTCTCGGAGGAGGATGCGGCGTGGCTCGGCGGCACGGTCGAGGAGTGGCTGGAGATGGGCCCGCGGGCGGTCGTCGTGACACGGGGCGCGGCCGGCCTGTCGGTGCACACCGCCCAGGGCGCGACGTACGCGGTGCCGGCGGAACGGGTGGAGATCGTGGACACGATCGGCGCGGGCGACACGGTGAACGCGGCGCTGCTGCGGCACGTTCCGACCGCATCCGCCCTGCCCGCGGCCGACTGGCCGCGCGTCCTGCGCTACGCGGCGAGGGCGGGGGCCCTGACCTGCGCGAGAAGGGGGGCTCAGCCCCCGACGGCCGAGGAGGTGCGGGCGGCCTTCTCCTCCGGCCCGGCGCAGTTCCCCGCGCACCCCTGAACCCGCTTGCGTCCAGGGAGCAAAACCCCCACCGGGGCCCGAAAGCCGAGCCCCTCAAGGGATCCGGGGCGTAGCGCAGAGGGCAAGGCCCCACCGGGATCCGGGGCGGTAGCGCAGAGGGCAAGGCCCACCGGGGTCCGAGGGGCAGAGCCCCCTCAAGCGCCTCAGGGGGGCCGGGCGCAGCGCCGGAAAAACGCCCCGCCCCTCCCCGACCCTCCCCCGCCCCCGGAGGGTTCAGGGCAGGGGCGGGGAGGGGCACAGCTCAGGCCTTGCGACCCCGTACCGCCTTCTTCGCCGGCGCCGCCGACTTCGCACCCCCGGCCCCCCGAGCGGCGGCCTTCTTCGCCGGGACAGCCTTCGCCGCGGCACCCTTCTTGGCAGACCCGGACGCAGCCGCGGAAACCGTCTTCTTCGCCGGCTTCCGCACCGGCGACGGCCCCGCGTCGCTGATCCGGTCCGCCCCCAGAATGTCCCGCAGGAACTTTCCGGTGTGGCTGGTCGGCACCGATGCGACCTCCTCGGGCGTGCCCTCGGCGATGACGAGGCCTCCCCCGTTGCCGCCCTCGGGACCCATGTCGATGACCCAGTCCGCGGTCTTGACGACATCCAGGTTGTGCTCGATGACGATCACGGTGTTGCCCTTGTCGACAAGACCGGACAGCACCTTGATCAGCTTGGAGATGTCCTCGAAGTGGAGCCCGGTGGTGGGCTCGTCGAGGACGTACACCGTGCGGCCCGTCGAGCGCTTCTGGAGTTCGGATGCGAGCTTCACCCGCTGGGCCTCGCCACCCGACAGGGTCGGCGCGGACTGCCCGAGGCGGACGTAACCGAGACCCACCTCGTTGAGCGTCCGCAGGTGCCGTGCGATGGTCGGAACGGCCTCGAAGAATTCGAGACCCTCCTCGATCGGCATGTCCAGGACCTCGGCGATTGACTTGCCCTTGTAGTGGACCTCCAGGGTCTCCCGGTTGTAGCGCGCCCCGTGGCAGACCTCGCACGGCACGTACACGTCCGGCAGGAAGTTCATCTCGATCTTGATCGTGCCGTCGCCCGAGCAGTTCTCGCAGCGGCCGCCCTTGACGTTGAAGGAGAACCGGCCGGGCAGATACCCGCGGACCTTGGCCTCCATCGTCTCCGCGAACAGCTTGCGGACGTGGTCGAAGACGCCTGTGTACGTCGCCGGGTTGGACCGCGGGGTGCGGCCGATCGGCGACTGGTCGACGTGGACGACCTTGTCGACGAGGTCGTCACCGGCGACCCGGGTGTGCCGGCCGGGCACGCTGCGCGCCCCGTTCAGCTCGCGGGCCAGGTGCGTGTAGAGGATGTCGTTGACCAGCGTCGACTTGCCGGATCCGGAGACGCCGGTGACGGCGGTCAGGACGCCCAGCGGGAACGACACGTCGATGTCGCGGAGGTTGTTCTCCTTCGCGCCGTGCACGGTGAGCCGGCGCTTGGGGTCGGTGGGACGCCGCAGGTCGGGCAGCGGGATCGACTTCTTGCCCGCCAGGTACTGGCCGGTCATCGACTCCTTGTTGCTCAGGAGCTGCTTCAAGGGCCCGCTGTGGACGACCTTTCCGCCGTGCTCGCCGGCGCCGGGGCCGATGTCGACGACCCAGTCGGCCACCTTGATGGTGTCCTCGTCGTGCTCGACGACGATCAGGGTGTTGCCCATGTCGCGCAGACGCACGAGCGTCTCGATCAGGCGGTGGTTGTCGCGCTGGTGCAGGCCGATCGACGGCTCGTCCAGGACATACAGGACGCCGACGAGGCCGGAGCCGATCTGCGTGGCGAGCCGGATGCGCTGGGCCTCGCCACCGGAGAGGGTGCCGGCGGCGCGGTTGAGCGAGAGGTAGTCCAGGCCGACGTCGACCAGGAACTTCAGCCGCTCGTTGACCTCCTTGAGGACTCGCTCGGCGATCTTCTTGTCGCGGGCGTTGAGCCGCAGCTGGGCGAGGAAGTCCGCGCAGTCGCTGATCGACATCGCGGCGACCTCGGCGATGGACTTCTCCATCACGGTGACCGCGAGGACCAGGGGCTTGAGGCGGGTGCCCGCACAGGTGGGGCAGGGCACCTCGCGCATGTAGCCCTCGAAGCGCTCGCGCGCGCCGTCGCTCTCCGCCTCGGAGTGGCGCCGCTTGACGAACGGCAGGGCGCCTTCGAATGCGGTGGTGTACGCCCGCTCCCTGCCGTACCGGTTGCGGTAGCGGACCTCGATCTGGGTCTTGTGGCCGGACAGCAGCGCCTTCCTGGCGCGCTGCGGAAGGCCGGCCCAGGGGATGTCGGTGCGGAAGCCCAGCTCGCCGGCGAGCGCGCCGACCAGGCGGGCGAAGTAGTCCTTGGTGTGGCCGTGCGACCACGGGTGGATCGCGCCCTCGTCGAGCGACTTGTCCTCGTCCGGCACGATCAGGTCGGGGTCGACCTCCATGCGGGTGCCGATGCCGGTGCAGTCGGGACAGGCACCGAACGGCGAGTTGAAGGAGAAGGAGCGCGGCTCCAGCTCCTCGAAGGAGAGGTCGTCGTACGGGCAGTACAGGTGCTCCGAGTACATCCGCTCGCGCTCGGGGTCGTCGGCCGCCAGGTCGACGAAGTCCAGCACGACCATGCCGCCGGCGAGGCCGAGCGCGGTCTCCACCGAGTCGGTGAGGCGGCGCTTGGCGCCCTCCTTCACGGTGAGGCGGTCGATGACCACCTCGATGGTGTGCTTCTCCTGCTTCTTCAGCTTGGGCGGCTCGGCAAGCTGGATGGTCTCGCCGTCGACCCGGGCGCGACTGTAGCCCTTGGTCTGGAGGTCGGCGAAGAGGTCGACGAACTCGCCCTTGCGCTCGCGCACCAGCGGCGAGAGCACCTGGAAGCGGCTGCCCTCGGGCAGTTCGAGCACCTTGTCGACGATGGCCTGCGGCGACTGGCGGGAGATCGGCCGGTGGCACTCGGGGCAGTGCGGCTTGCCGATGCGCGCGAAGAGCAGACGCAGGTAGTCGTAGACCTCGGTGATGGTGCCGACCGTCGAGCGCGGATTGCGCGAGGTCGACTTCTGGTCGATGGAGACGGCGGGCGAGAGACCTTCGATGAAGTCGACGTCCGGCTTGTCCATCTGCCCGAGGAACTGGCGGGCGTACGAGGACAGCGATTCGACGTACCGCCGCTGTCCCTCGGCGAAGATCGTGTCGAAGGCGAGCGAGGACTTGCCCGACCCGGACAGACCCGTGAAGACGATGAGGGAGTCGCGTGGCAGGTCGAGCGAGACGTTCTTGAGGTTGTGCTCGCGCGCGCCACGGACGATGAGACGGTCGGCCACGCCGGTCCGCACCTTTCATAGGGAGAGGGAGCTGCAGGAGCCCCCATCCAGGGTAGGGGGGCCGCCGCGGCGATGTGGTTGATTCTTGGATGAACCCAGACAGGTTCCCGGGTTCCTCAACGGTTCCGAGCGGAAACCCATTCCCGAGCGTATAGCACGTGCATTCGATTTACGGTCTCGTCCTGCCACCTTCACCCGGACGAGTGGCGGGGCTATCGTCGGCGCCATGATTGATCACGCACGCGACCTGGCCTCTGTACGCGAAGCCACCGACCGGCTGCTCACCGCAGCCGCCGCACTGGACAACGCCTCCGTCGCCGCGCCGTCACGGCTGCCCGGCTGGAGCCGCGGCCATGTGCTGGCCCATTTGGCGCGGAACGCGGACGCGCTCGTCAACGTGCTGGCCGGGCGGCCCATGTATGCGAGCGCCGAGACCCGGGACGCCGACATCGACCGCGATGCGCCGCGTCCGCTGGAGGCACAGCTCGCGGACGTACGCGACAGCGCGGCCCGCTTCCAGGCGGAGGGCGAGCGGCCCGCCGACTGGTCCCGCACCGTCGAGCTGCGCAACGGCGTGACGGACGCCGCGGCCCGCGTGCCGTTCCGCCGGCTCGTCGAGGTCGAACTGCACCACGTGGACCTCGGGATCGGTTATGAACTCGAAGACCTCTCCGAGGATTTCGTCCGCCGCGAGACCGACTTCCTCACCGATCGCTTCGTCGGCCACAAGGATCTGCCGTCGATCGCCCTGAACGACGACAAGGGCCGGACGTGGGCCACCGGGGGCGGCGCCGAAGGCGATCCCGTCCAGGTCGACGGCCGCGCCGCCGACCTCGTCGGCTGGCTCGCGGGACGGCGTGACGGCGCCGCTTTGAAAACGACCGGAGGAGCACTGCCCGCCCTGCCCCCGCTGTGACCCCGGGGCTAGGCTGACCCCATGACGTACAGCGGAACGGTGAAGGCCGGCGGTCCCGCCGATGTGCACGAGTTGACCGACCTGATGATCTCCAAGGTGCAGGTCGGCTCCATGGGCAACAACGCGTATCTCCTGCGCTGCCGCAACACCGGCGAGCAGCTGCTCATCGACGCGGCCGCGGAGCCCGGGACGCTGCTCACGCTGATCGGTGACGACGGCATCGCGTCCGTCGTCACCACACACCGCCACGGCGATCACTGGCAGGCGCTCGCCGAGGTCGTCGCCGCGACCGGCGCCCGCACCTACGCGGGCCGCCTTGACGCCGAAGGCATCCCGGTGGCGACCGATGTGCTCGTCGAGGACGGCGACACCATCACCGTGGGCCGCGTCGAGCTGACCGCGCGCCACCTCGTCGGCCACACACCCGGCTCGATCGCCCTGGTCTACGACGACCCGCACGGGCACCCCCATGTGTTCACCGGCGACTGCCTGTTCCCGGGCGGTGTGGGCAACACCTGGGAGGACCCGAAGGCCTTCGCCAGCCTCATCCACGACGTCGAGACCAAGCTCTTCGCCACCCTGCCGGACGAGACCTGGGTCTATCCCGGCCACGGCAACGACACCACGCTCGGTGACGAGCGCCCGCACCTGCCGGAGTGGCACGCACGGGGCTGGTAGCCGCCCGTCGGCGGCACGCGCCGTCGTCCCCGCAGGGGGAACCGGTCCGTTCACCGCGCCGTAGAAGTCCATGCCCCGATGGTGGCACCCGCCACTGACAATCGGGTCCGCGCGCAGTGCCCGCCCGGCCGCACGGCCTCCGGCGCGCGTGGCGCCGGCCCCGTTTCCGGGGGCTCCGCCCCGCCCCCTGAGCTCCCGCGCGCCCCCGTAACGGTTGGTCACCGTGGGTAGTTGGCGCTCCATGCGCACCAGCACCACACCCGCCTCCGGTCCCCCGTCCATGCTCCGCCTCGCGGCCGCCTCGCTCGCGGGCACCGCCATCGAGTTCTACGACTTCTTCGTGTACGGCACCGCGGCCGCGCTCGTTCTCGGCCCGCTCTTCTTTCCGACCTTCTCCGCGCTCGCGGCAACCCTCGCGGCCTTCGGTACCTTCGGGGCCGGCTTCCTCGCCCGCCCCCTGGGCTCCGTCGTCTTCGGACACATCGGCGACCGCTACGGGCGCCGCCCGGTCCTGTTCGCCTCGCTCACCCTGACCGGGCTGGCGACGGTGGCGGTCGGCTGTGTGCCCTCGTACGCAGCGATCGGCGTCGCGGCGCCCGTACTCCTCCTGGTGCTGCGCTTCCTCCAGGGGCTCGGGCTCGGTGGCGAATGGGGCGGCGCCGTGCTGCTCACCGCCGAGCACGCGCCCGCCCACCGGCGCGGGCTGTGGACGAGTTTCCCGCAGATCGGGCCCTCCGTCGGCTTCCTGCTCGCCAACGGCGTCGTCCTCGCCCTGTCCGCGTCCCTGAGCGACGCGCAGTTCCGCGACTGGGGGTGGCGGGTGCCCTTCTGGGGCGCGGGGCTGCTGGCTCTGGGCGGCCTGCTGCTGCGCACCTCGCTGGCCGAGACGCCGCAGTTCCGCGCGATGGGCGAACCGGTCAGGCTGCCGCTCCTCGAAGTGGCGCGCGGGCACGGTCGGTTGGTCCTGCTGACCGCGGGCGCGCTCGCCGTCGGGTACGCCGTCTTCTACGCGGTCTCCACCTGGTCGCTCGCGTACGCCACCGAGCGGCTCGGCGTCGACCGCACGGTGATGCTGGCCTGTGTCATGGCGGCCGTCGCGATCATGGGCGTGCTGACGCCGTTCGCGGCGCTGCTCGGCGACCGCTACGGACGGCGGCCGCTGTGTCTCGTGGGGTGTGCGGCGACGGTGGTCTGGATGTTCCCGATGGTGGCGCTGCTGGAGACCGCCGAACCGCTTCTGATGTTCGCGGGGTTCCTTGGTGCGATGCTGGCGTTCATCTCGATGTTCGCGGTGATCGCGGCGTATCTGCCGGAGCTGTACGAGCCGAAGGTGCGCTGCACGGGCGCCGCAGTCGGTTACAACCTGGGCGGGGTGGTCGGCGGCGCGCTGACGCCGATCGTGGCGACCGCACTGTCCCGCGGTGCCGGGCCGCCGTGGGGCGTCGCCGCGTATCTGACCGGGCTCGGGCTGTTGAGTCTGGGCTGCTTCGCGCTGCTGCCGGAGACCGGTCCGCAGGCGGCGGTGCGGCCTGCCCCCGGGGCGGAATCGGAGACGGCCCCCGCGTAAAGGGCCAGGCGGAATCGGAGACGGCCCCCGCGTAAAGGGCCAGG